>NZ_LSJO01000220.1:0-22271 GCF_001556735.1 Sphingomonas sp. CCH9-F2
CGGCCTGCCGACCCCCGGCGGCACCGCCACCGCGCGAATCACCGACGGGGGCAATTGCTTCAACCTCAACAGCCTGGTGTCGCGCGCGATCGACGGGCGCTGGGTGGCGGACAGTGGGACGGTCGTGCAGTTCGCGCGGCTGATGCGGCTGCTGCGCGTCCCCGGCGGGGACACGATCGCGCCGGCGACCGCCGACTGGATCGACAGTGACGACGTTCCGCTGCCGGGCGGCGCCGAGGATTCCGGCTATCGTGGCTATCGCACCGCGGGCACGTTGATGGCGGACGTCAGCGAATGGCGCGCGGTGGCGGGGGTGACGCCGCAGGTCTATCGCGCGGTGCGTCCGTATCTGTGTGCGCTGCCGGTGGCCGAGCGCGCGACGATCAACATCAATACCCTGCTGCCTGAACAGGGTGCGTTGCTGGCGATGCTGTTGCCCGACACGCTGTCGCCGCAGCAGGCGGGCGCGGTGCTGTCGCGCCGCCCGCCCGATGGCTGGGCCGGCGTCGACCCGCTGTGGAACCAATTGTCGCTGACCGGCGGCGGGGGCGCGACGCCCGATCTGTCCGCCAAGCAGCAGACCGCGGTGACGACGCGCTGGTTCGCACTGGCGATCGACGTCGTCAACGGCAGCAGCGAATTGCACGAACAGGCGCTGATCGACGCGCGGGCCCTTCCCGTCCGGCTCGTCGCGCGGCAATGGGGGGACGCGACATGACCGCTGCCACGCTTCTTTTCCTGCCCCCCGACGAGTCGCTGCCGTGGCGATGGTGGCGCGTGGAAGGCGATGCGATCACCGAGGGGGAGGGCGTGCCCGATGCTCCGGGCGAGGAGGCCGCCGCCAACGTGATCGCGGTGGCGCCTGCCGATGCGGTGACGCTCCACTGGGCCGCGCTGCCCGCGCGATCGACCGCGCAGGCGGTGGCGGCGGCGCGGGTGGTGGTAAGCGATGCCACCGCCGAACCGGCGCACGACCTGCACGTCGCGGTCGGCGCCGAGCATGACGGTGACCGCGCGATCGCGGTCGTCGCGCCGTCGCGGATGCGCGCGTGGCTGGATGCGCTGGCGCAGCGCGGGCTGGACCCGGCGACGGTGGTGCCCGCCCCGCTGCTGCTGCCGATGCCCGAGGACGGCTACGTCCGCGCCGACCTGGCGGGGCAAAGCGTGGTGCGCGGGCGGACCAGCGGCTGGGCCGACGAGGCGCGGCTGACCGAACTGGTCACCGCCGGGCAGGAACCGGTGACGCTGGATCGCGGCGCGGTGCTGGCGGCGGTGGCCGCGACGCCGGCGCTGAACCTGCGACAGGGCGCGTTCGCGCGGCGGCAGCGGCGCGCGATCGACTGGGCATTGGTACGGCGGCTGGCGGTGCTGACCGGGCTGATCCTGTTGGCGACGCTGGCGATCGATGTGGTGCGGATCATGCGTTATTCGCTGGGCGCCGACGCGGTCGAGGCGCGTACCGCGATGATCGCGCGACAGGGCCTGCCGCGCGGTGCCAACGTCAGCGACGATGGCGCACAGAGCGGGCGCCTGCTCGCCGACCGGCTGGCGCGACTGCGCGGGCCGGGGCAGGGCTTCACCCGCACCGCCGCGGCGGCGTTCCAGATCGTCCAGTCGGTGCCCGACAGCGAGGTGACCGCGATCGATTTCGCCGCCGACGGCACGCTGAAACTGTCGCTGTCGGTGGCGGGCGAGGCGCAGGCCAACAGCGTCAAATCGCAGCTGGAGGGGGCGGGCTTCACCGTGGAATCGAGCGTGTTCCAGCAGGCCAACGGCCGGTTGACCGGCGACATGACGGTGCGGCCGTGAGCGCGCTGTCGCAATGGTTCACGGGCCGCAGCCTGCGCGAGCGGCGGCTGATCCTGGTGATGCTGGCGCTGGCGGCGGTGACGATCATATGGGCCGGGGTGATCCGTCCGGTGCGCGACGGCCTGTCGTCGTCGCGGGCGCGCTATACCGAGGCGGTGGTGACGCTGGGCGAGGCGCAGGCACGGCTGGCGCAGGTCAAGGCGATCCAGCGCCGCCAGCCGCCGCTGTCGCTGGGCGGGCCGCTGGCCGATGCGGTACGCACCCGCGCGGATGCCGCGGGGATCGTGCTGGGGAACGTCGACAATGACGGCGCCGACCGGGTGCGCGTATCGGTGCCGGCCGCACGGGCGGGTGCGCTGATGACGTGGATCGCGCGGTTGGAGAGCGAGGGCATCCTGGTCGATTCGCTCAATGTCGCCGCCGCCGGGCCGGGGGCGGTATCGGCGCAACTGGTGCTGACGGCGCGGGGGAGCTGAGGCGATGCGCATCCGGCTGGCGACGCGGCGCCGCACCTTGTTCCTGGCGATGTTCGCGGTGGCGATCGTCGTGTTCCTGCCGATGCGGCTGGCGCTCGGTTGGGCGGAGCTGGACGCGCAGGGCTTCACCGCGCGCGAGGTGCGCGGCAGCCTGTGGTCGGGGCGGCTGGTGGAGGCGCGGTTCGGCGACGTCGGGTTGGGCGACATGGACGCGGGCCTGTCGCCGCTGGCGCTGGCGATCGGGCGCGCGCGGATCGCGCTGGCGACGCGCACGCCCGATCCGGCGCAGCGGCTGGCGGGCGTCGTCGAAATCGCGCGCGGGCGCGCCGCGGTGCTGGGCGCGACCGGCCCGCTGGTGCCGGGCAATGCCTTCGCGCCCTTGCCGGTGACCGCGCTGAATCTGGACGAGGTGTCGGTGCGGTTCGTCGACGGCGCATGCGAGCAGGCGGACGGGCGTGTGCGCGCGGCCCTATCGGGTGCGTTCCTGGGCCAGCCGTTGCCCGGCGCGGTCAGTGGCACCGCGCGCTGCGATGCGGGTGCGCTGTTCCTGCCGCTGACCAGCGGCGCAGGGGAGGGCGTGGCACTGCGGCTGTGGCCCGACGGGCGCTATCGCGCCGAACTGACGCTAGTGCCCGGCGATCCGGCGATTGCGGCGCGGCTGGACGGTGCGGGCTTCGTCGCGAACGGCGCGGCGCGGACGCTGGCGGTGGAGGGGCGGTTCTGACGCCGACGGGGATCGTGCCGGCGCGCCGCCGAACCGCTTGACGGGATGCCCCCGTCGCCGCTAGGGGCACGGCCTTCGCGGCGATCGTAGCTCAGTTGGTTAGAGCATCGGTTTGTGGTACCGAGGGTCGCGGGTTCAAGTCCCGTCGATCGCCCCATTTCACCCACCCAATCCACGGCAATCGCTTTTGACTGGCCAACGGCCGTCAATAATAATATTGCGCGGGCCGGTAATTTTCGGCTGTGCGTGATGGAGCGACCATGACCTCCGTGTGGGACTATCCCGATTTCGACGCCCATGAGGGGCTGCATCTGTTCACCGACCCGGCATCAGGGCTGAAGGCGGTGATCGCGGTCCATTCGACCGCGCTGGGGCCGGCAGCGGGGGGCGTGCGCTTCTGGCATTACGCCGACGATGCCCGCGCGGTGACCGATGCGCTGCGGCTGTCGCGCGGCATGAGCTACAAGAACGCGATGGCGGGCCTCGAACTGGGCGGCGGCAAGGGCGTGGTGCTGGCGCCGGCGCCGGGCGCGGTCATCACCACCGAGCAGCTCGGGGCGTTCGGCCGCGCGGTCGAATCGCTCGGCGGGCGTTACGTCACCGCCGAGGATGTCGGCATGTCGGAGGCGCGGATGAAGGTGATCGCGCAGCACACGCGCTACGTCTCCGGCTTGCCGGTGGCGCAGGGCGCGGCGGGCGGCGATCCCGGGCCGTATACCGCGCACGGCGTCTATCTGGGCGTCAAGGCGGCGGCGAAGCGCGGGCTTGGCACCGACGACATGAAGGGCGTGCGCGTCGCGATCCAGGGTACGGGATCGGTCGGCGGCGGGCTGGCGCGCCTGCTGGCGAAGGACGGCGCGGTGCTGACCATCGCCGATGTCGATCGCGTGCGCGCCGAGGCGCTGGCGGGCGAGATCGGCGCCAACGTCGCCGCGCCGGAGTCGATCCTGTCGACCGATGCCGATATCGTCAGCCCCAATGCGCTGGGCGCGATCCTGACCGAGACGAGCATCCCGCAGTTGAAGGCGCGGATCGTCGCGGGCGGCGCGAACAACCAGCTCGCCACGCGCGAGGACGGGCGACGCCTGCACGAGGCGGGCGTGGTCTATGCCCCCGATTATGTCATCAACGCCGGCGGCATCATCAACGTCGGGCTGGAATATTTGGGCCATGGCGACGAGGCCGAGGTGATGGCGCGGATCGCGACCATCCCCGGACGCCTGCATCAGGTGTGGGACGAAGCGGCGGCGTCGGGCGATCCGACGGCGGACGTCGCCGACCGGATCGCACGGCGGCTGATCGGGCGATAGAACGCACCTGCAACAGACGGGGTGACGCGCGCGCCGGCTTGGCTTATCGATCCGGTTCGTGGCGACCCTTCATGCCTTGGCCAATCCCGCGCGCTTCCTGCGGATCGCGCGGCCGCTGACCCCGATCCTGTGGTGGATGGGGGCGGCGTTGATCGCGTTTGGGTGCTGGGCCGGGCTGACGCAGACCCCGCCCGACTATCTGCAGGGTGAGACGGTGCGCATCCTGTACATTCACGTCCCCGCCGCGTGGCTGGGGATGGGGGGATGGAGCGGCATTGCGATCAGCAGCATCGTCTTCCTCGTCTGGCGCCATCCGCTGGCAGGGGTGGCGGCGCGCGCGATCGCGCTGCCGGGCGCGGTGTTCGCCGCGATCTGCCTGGTCACCGGATCGATCTGGGGACGGCCGACGTGGGGGACGTGGTGGCAGTGGGATGGACGGCTAACGTCGATGCTGCTGCTGTTCTTCGTCTATCTGGGCTTCATCGCGCTGGCGAAGGCGGACCGCGAACGCGGCGGCGACGGGCGGATCCCGGCGCTGTACGGGATCGCGGGCACGGTGCTGCTGCCGATCATCCGTTATTCGGTGGTGTGGTGGAACACCCTTCACCAGGGCGCGAGCATCGGGCTGACCGGATCGTCGATCGACCGCGCGCTGCTGTGGCCGCTGCCGTTCATGCTGCTGGGGTTCAGCGCGCTGTTCGGCGCGATCGTGCTGATGCGGATGCGCGCGATGCTGGCGATCGCCAAGGCGGAGGCGCGGATGCAGCGGCGCGCGCGCGCATGAACCAGTGGGCGTTCGTCATCGCGGCCTATGCCGTGACGTTGGCGGGGACCGGCATCGTGGGGGCGCTCGCCTATCGCGCGATGCGGCGAGCCGAGAAGTGACCGCGAAGAACCAGCGGCTGATGCTGGTCGTGCTGGCGCTGGCGGCGCTGGGCGCGGCGGCGGTGCTGGCGCTATCGGGGCTGAAGGACCAGGCGGCGTTCTTCTATGCCCCCTCCGACGTGGCAGGCGGGTTGCCCGCGCCGGACAAGGCGGTGCGGCTGGGCGGGATGGTGCAAAAGGGATCGATCCGGCGCGCGGCCGACGGCGTGTCGATCACGTTCGTCGTCACCGACGGGCGCGCGACCACCCCGGTGACGTTCAGCGGGATCGCCCCGGACCTGTTCCGCGAGGGATCGGGCGTGGTGGCGGAGGGGCATTTCCGCCCCGACGCCTCGTTCGCGGCGACCAACCTGCTGGCCAAGCATGACGAGAAGTACATGCCGCCGCAGATGGCGGGCAAGATGCACGAGACGACGACGCTGAAGGACACGCACTGATGGGGTTCGTCGCGCTGGCGGCGCTGGGCCTCGCCGCTTTTGCGGCGATGTGGTGGATGAAACTGGATCGCGCCTTGTGGTCGACGGTCGGCGCGGCGCTGTTCCTGGGCGCGATCGGCTATGCGTGGCAGGGGCGGCCGTTGCTCGCCGCCGCGCCAGTGCAGCATCGCGCGACGACAACTGCGATCGTCCCCGAAGAGATTGCGATGCGCGACATGCTGTTCGGCCGATACACGCAGGACAGCGCCTATATCATGGCCGCCGATGCGATGACGCGCAGCGGCGACAGCAGCGCGGCGGCGCGCGCGGTGCTGGGCGGGCTGTCGCGGCTGCCGCGCAGCTTCATGCTCTGGACCTGGGCGGGCGTGACGCTGTCTGCCGATGCCGACGACCAGATGACGCCGCCCGCGCTACTGGCGTTCCGGCAGGCGGCGCGGCTGGCGCCGGACCATCCGGCGCCGCCTTATTATCTGGGGCTCACCTACATCCGCGCCGGGCAGCTGGCGCCCGCGCGGGCGGCATGGATGCGCGCGCTGGCGCTGTCGCCAGAGGGCGCGGACTATCGCCGCGAAATCGCGATCCGGCTGGCCGTTCTCGACCGGCTGATCGCGCTGCAACGCGACGCGCGCTGAGGCGGCGGGGTCAGCGCCCGCGCCCGGTCTGTTCCTGAAGCGCGTCGATCCGTTTCGAGGCGTCCGCCTTGGTCAGCCCGTCATCGAACGGCTCGCCCGCTTCCTCGCTCAACGTCTTGAGATAGCTGGCCTGCGCGCCGGTCATCGGCTCGTCCCCGGTGGTCCAGTCGGCGGGGTCCTTCTCCGCGTTGGAAAAGGGCTCGGCCTTCGGGTTGTGCGTGTCGGTCATCGTGTATCCTTTCGGTGACACAACCCCGATGTTTACCATATGTTCCGCGTTGCAGCCGCCCGGCCATGGTGCTAGGCGCGCCATCATGATGGGGACCTTAGCGGGCGAAAACGCCGTGGGCACGGTCAGCAACTCCGGTTCCTGTCGGAACGGGGCGTGAGCGACGTCGCTCCCGCGGGCACGGCGGATCCGGCGCAGCCGTCCGCCCCGCATCATCATGGCCAGCGCCAGGGATTGGCCGGGCTGGCGATCGGCGCGATCGGCGTCGTCTATGGCGATATCGGCACCAGCCCGCTGTATGCGATGAAGGAAGTGTTCGTCGGCCACCACCCGCTGGCGGTCGATCAGTTGCACATCTTCGGCGTCATCAGCCTGATGTTCTGGTCGCTGATGCTGATCGTGACGCTGAAATACGTTCTCATCATTCTGCGCGCCGACAATAACGGCGAGGGGGGGAGCCTCGCGCTGTTGGCGCTGATCCAGCGGCGCTCGGGCGCGGCGGGCGGAAAGCGCTGGGGGCCGAGCCTGGTGATGCTGGGCGTCGTCGCGACCGCCTTGTTCTTCGGCGACTGTATGATCACCCCGGCGATCTCGGTGCTGTCCGCGGTGGAAGGGCTGGCGACGGTCGAGCAGGGGTTCGATTCGTTCGTGCTCCCGATCGCGGTGACGATCCTGATCGCGCTGTTCTACCTCCAGTCGATCGGCACCGCGAAGGTCGGGCGGCTGTTCGGCCCGATCATGATCCTGTATTTCATCGTGCTGGCGGTGATGGGCGTGATGCACATCGCCGAGCGGCCCGACGTATTGTGGGCGCTGAATCCAGCCTGGGCGGTGCGCTTCGCCGTGACCGACGGGAAGCTCGCCTTCTTGGCGCTGGGTTCGGTGGTGCTGGCGGTGACCGGCGCGGAGGCGCTGTACGCCGACATGGGGCATTTCGGGCGCAAGCCGATCTCCTACGCGTGGCTCGGCTTCGTCCTGCCGGCATTGATGCTCAATTACCTGGGGCAGGGCGCGCTGCTGCTGGAAACGCCGGCGGCGGCGGTCAACCCGTTCTTCCTGATGGCGCCGGAGGACTGGCGTCTGCCGCTGGTCATCCTGGCGACGATGGCGACCGTCATCGCCAGCCAGGCGGTCATCACCGGCGCCTATTCGGTGGTGCAGCAGGCGGTGCAGCTTGGGCTGATGCCGCGCATCCGCATCACCCACACGAGCGCGTCCGAAGCGGGGCAGATCTATATCCCGGCGGCCAATTGGGCGCTGATGGTGATGGTGCTGCTGCTGGTGTTCGGGTTCGGCGAATCGTCCAACCTTGCCGCCGCTTACGGCATCGCGGTGACGGGGACGATGTTCATCTCCACCTGCATGGTCGGCGTGCTGATCCGGCGCGTGTGGCACTGGCCGATCTGGGCGGTGGCGCTGTTCGAGCTGGTGTTTCTGACCATCGACGGGCTGTATTTCGCGTCGAACCTGACCAAGGTGCCCGATGGCGGCTGGTTCCCGTTGCTGGTGGCGGTGATCGTGTTCGTGCTGCTGACCACCTGGTCGCAGGGGCGCAAGCTGATGCTGGAGCGGATGCGCGAGGCGGCGATGCCGATCCGCATCTTCATCGATTCGGCCGCCAGCAGCGCGACGCGCGTGTCGGGCACGGCGGTGTTCATGACATCGACGCCCGAAGGTGTGCCGCACGCGCTGCTCCACAACCTGAAGCACAATCGCGTCCTGCACGAGCGCGTCATCCTGCTGACCGTGCGCGTCACCGACATGCCCTTTTTCCCCAGCGACGACCGTTTCCTGCACGAGGATCTGGGGCAGGGGTTCCACCGCGTGATCCTGCGCTACGGCTTCATGGAGGAGCCGGACGTGCCGGCGAACCTGAAGTCGTTCGACGGATGCGGCGCGGCGTTCCGCATGATGGACACCAGCTTCTTCCTCAGCCGCCAGACGCTGCTCGCGTCGGAGCGGCCCGGGATGGCGATCTGGCGCGAGAAGCTGTTCGCCTGGATGCTGCGCAACGCCGAAAGCGCGATGGAATTCTTCCGCCTGCCCACCAACCGCGTGGTCGAGCTGGGCAGCCAGATCGAGATTTGAGCGCACCGCTCGCCCCAATCATCGTGAGCGCGCTGTTCGGGGCGAAGGATCAGGCGTTCCTTGATGCCGAGCGGCTGGCGCACTTCCCGCCCGAACGCAACCAACTGGCCGCGCACCTGACACTGTTCCACCACATCCCGCCCGGCGCGCTGGACGAGCTGCACCGGCGGCTGGGCGACGAGACGCGCGGCGTGCCGTCCCCCGCCGCGCGGCTGGCGGGCGTCTTCTCACTGGGACGCGGGGTGGCCTATCGCATCGACAGCCCCGAACTGGCGGCGATCCGCACGCGGCTGGCCGATGCGTTTCACGGGCTGCTGACGCCGCAGGACCAGGCGGGCTGGCGCGCGCACGTGACGGTGCAGAACAAGGTCGAGCCGGCGGTGGCCAGGGCGCTGCTGGTGCAGATGCAGGCGCGGTTCGTGGCGCGCCCGGTGGCGGTCGCCGGGCTGGCGGCATATTGGTATCGCGGTGGTCCGTGGGAGTTGATCCGGCGTTATCCGTTCGCCGCTTGACCGCGCCGTTCCGGCTGCTATAGCCCGCGCCTCACGAGCGGTTCGGCGCTCCCGCAGATGCGGTGAGGCGGAGTAGCTCAGCTGGTTAGAGCACGGGAATCATAATCCTGGGGTCGGGGGTTCAAGTCCCTCCTCCGCTACCAACCGCTCGTGACATTCCACCTAGCCGGTCGATATGATGCCGCCGTTTCAGGGGGCGGGGCGATGATGTGGACAATGGCGTTGGCGTTGCAGGCGGCGGTCACGGTGCCGCGCTGTCCGCTGGATGCACCCTATGACCCGCGCAATCCGTTCGCGCAGATCCTGGCGGGCAAGGCACCCGCGAGCATCGTCGCTGAGACCCGGGACATGATCGCGCTGGTGCCGATCGCCTGGGAACGGCCGGGGCATGTGCTGGTGATTCCGCGGCGCGCGGTGCGCAATCTGGACGACATGACCGCGACCGAGATGGCCGACGCGCTGCTGCTAGCCCGCCGGATAGCAGCGGCGCAGCGGCGCGCGTTCGGCAACACCGGCTATGTCATCCAGCAGAACAACGGCGGCGGCGCGCAGCACGTCTGCCACGTCCATTTCCACGTGATCCCGAACACGCCGTTGGACAAAGTGGAGCACGCCACGCCGGCGCAGATGCAGGTGATCGCCGATCGGCTCACGGCAGCGCTAAAGGCGCTGAGCGAGTAGAAGGGGTCAGCGGTGGCGCCGCGTCAGCGTAACTGGCGCGCGAAGACGTGGCTGGTCATCGTGAAGCCGGCGCGTTCGAAGAAGGCGTGCGCGCGCGTATTGCGCACACCGCTTTCCAGGAACAGCCAGTCGATGCCGGCGCCACGCACCCGTTCCTCGATCATCGCAATCAGACGCGTGCCGATGCCATGCGACCGGGCTTCGGGGGCGACCGCCATATCCTCCAGCACGGCGAAGCGGCGGCGCGCGGTCTGTTCCCACGCGACGACCGCCATGCCCAGGATCGCGCCCTGCGCATCGCGGGCGAGGAGCAGGTCGCGATCGTCCCCCAGCGCGGCGAAGTCATCGGCATAGAGGTCGGCGAGCGCGGGCGCCCAGGTGTCGGCGTCGATGCTCAGCCCGGTCTGTATCTCGCCATGGCTGATGTAGGCGGTATCGCCGCCGATGATCCGCCCGGCAAAGGCCGAGGCCTGCGCGGCGGCAGCGGGCGAGCCGTCCCAAGCGAGCGTGATCGCGGATGGTGCCGATCGGTCGTCCTGCGTCACGCCTGCTTCCTTCTCGCTCCGAAACGAATGTGAGTGGCGTAGCATCGAGCGACGATGCGTGCCATCCTGCGAGCGCTGTCGCGAACGACGGTAGTTCAACCGGGGGGATGGACGATGATTGGGGAGATTGCGGGTGCCGCCGCGGGATGGGCGGGCGCGTTCGACGCCTTCGTGCGCGGCCACGCTTATATCCCGGCCCTGCTCGGCCCGATGATCACCGGCTTTGGTGTGTTCTTCACCGGCTTCCAGATCCGACGAAGCGGCAAGCAGTACAAGACCGAGCAGGGGTGGAAGCGATCGGAGCTGGTGCGCTCGTACCTGTCGCAGATGTCGACCGACGCGAATCTGGCGCTGGCGCTGCGCGTTCTGGATTGGCGCAGCGGGCCGGCGCAGATCCCGCAACAATTCCAGCCGCTATTCGATGTGGTCGAAGGGCAGTCGCCGCGTCCGGTATGGCACGCCGATCCACCCGGGAAAGGCTATTTTCGGATCGACTGGGGGCGCTTCGTCCGGTCGCTGGAGGTGATGCGCGATCCGGAATGGGAAAGTGCTGACATGTTCACGTACCGTACCTGTTTCGATGCCTTCTGCACCTTCCTGCAATCGGTGGCGGACGATGTGCGCTCGATCAGCGTAACGCCATCCGAATATGCCGACCTCAGCTTCTACTGCCACCGCGTCCTGTTTCCCAAGGATCATAAGCGCAAGGACGACGAGGCTGCGGGGAGGAAGCTGCGCAAGTATATCGAAGTCTATTATAACAAGCGCACCTTCCGCATTATGGCGCGCATTGCCGAGGAATATGCGAAGGAGCACAAGGACGAGCCCAACATCCCGTCCGTGACATTTCCGGAGTTCTTCCCGCCTGAGGTGCCGCAGGGACGACGCGCAAGGTTCGCGGCGCAACTGCGTACTACCTACACTCGGATCGGAACGGTAAGCTGACTGACGTCAGGCCGCCACCCCGAACAAGTCATGCTCGTCGGCGTCCTCGATCGTGACGCGGACGATGTCGCCCGGTGCCAGATGGCCGGCGTCGCGCAGATGAACCTCGCCGTCGATCTCCGGGGCGTCGGCCTTGCTGCGGCCGGTCGCGCCGCCGGTGTCGGCGTCGACCGCGTCGATGATGACGTCGAGCGTGCGGCCGACCTTGGCGGCCAGCTTCGCGGTGGAGATGGCGGCGGTACGCTCCATGATGCGGGCGTAGCGTTCCTCCTTCACCTTCTCGGGGACGGGATCGGGCAGCGCGTTGGCGGCGGCGCCTTCGACGGGTTCGAAGCGGAACGCGCCGACGCGGTCGAGCTGCGCTTCGTCCAGCCAGTCGAGCAGATATTGGAAATCCGCCTCCGTCTCGCCGGGGAAGCCGACGACGAAGGTCGAGCGGATCGCGATATCCGGGCAGATTTCGCGCCACGCCTTGATCCGGCCGAGCACCTTGGCGTCGTTCGCGGGCCGTTTCATCCGGCGCAGGACCGCGGGCGCGGCATGCTGGAACGGAATGTCGAGATACGGCAGCACCAGCCCGTCCGCCATCAGCGGGATCACCTGGTCGACGTGCGGGTAAGGATAGACGTAGTGGAGCCGCACCCAGGGGGCGATGCGCCCCAGCTCACGCGCCAGATCGGTCATGTGCGGGCGCACCTCGGCTCCCTTCCACATCCGCGGCTGATCGCGGATGTCGATGCCATAGGCGGAGGTGTCCTGGCTGATGACCAGCAGTTCCTTCGTGCCCGCGGCGACCAGCTTCTCCGCCTCGCGCAGGATCGCGTCGGGGCGGCGGCTGACCAGATCGCCACGCAAGCTGGGGATGATGCAGAAGGAGCAGCGGTGGTTGCAGCCCTCCGAAATCTTGAGATAGCTGTAGTGGCGCGGCGTCAGCTTCAGCCCGGCATCGGGGATCAGATCGACAAAGGGGCTGATCGCGGCGGGGGCGGCGGCATGGACCGCCTCCACGACCTGTTCGTACTCGTGCGCGCCGGTGATGGCGAGCACCTCCGGGAAGCGCGCGCGGATCGCCTCGGCTTCCTTGCCCATGCAGCCGGTGACGATGACGCGGCCGTTCTCCGCAATCGCCTCGCCGATCGCCTCCAGCGATTCCTCCTTGGCGGAATCGAGGAAGCCGCAGGTGTTGACCAGCACCACGTCCGCGCCGGCATAATCGGCCGACATCTGATAGCCGTCGGCGCGCAGCTGCGTCAGGATCCGCTCGCTGTCGACCAGGTTCTTCGGACAGCCGAGCGAGACCATGCCCACGCGGGGCGGAGAGGGAAGTTGCGTTGCCATGAGATCGCGCGGACATAATGCGGGACGGGCCGATTTGCCAGTATCGCGTGTCGGGGGATAGGAGCGGGCGTGAAACGGCGATGATGGAGCGACGATGCTGGCAGTGGGTTTGATGTCGGGGACGTCGCTGGACGGGATCGACGCGGCGCTGATCGAAACCGACGGGGAGGCGCAGGTGCGCGCGCTGGCGTTCCGCGGTGAGCCGTTCTCCGACGCGGCACGCGCGCAGCTGGCGGAGGCGACCGCGCTGGCACTGGCGTTCGAGCGCCCGCGCGCCAGCCCGCCGCTGGTGGCCGCAGAGGAGCTCATCACGCGCACCCATGTGCTGGCGGTGCAGAAACTGTTGCGCGACGCCGGGGTCGCGGCGACGGATGTCGGCGTCATCGGTTTCCACGGCCAGACGGTCGCGCATCGCCCCGACCGGCGCTGGACCTGGCAGATCGGCGACGGGCAGGCGATGGCCGACGTGACCGGTATCACCACCGTCGCCGATTTCCGCAGCGCCGACGTCGCCGCCGGGGGGCAGGGGGCGCCGCTGTTGCCGGTCTATCACGCGGCGCTGGCGGCTGGGCTGGACAAGCCGGTCGCGGTGCTGAACCTGGGCGGGGTGGCGAACGTCACGCTGATCGGCGCGGACGGCGAACTGGCGGCGTTCGATACCGGGCCGGCCAACGGCCTGATCGACAGCTGGATGGAGCAGGAGACGGGCGAGCGGTTCGACCGCGACGGCGCGCTGGCGGCACAGGGGCAGGTCGATCAGGGCATCCTGACCGCGATGCTGGACCATCCGTTCTTTGCCGCGCCCTACCCCAAGTCGCTCGACCGCAACGATTTCACGATCCAGCCGGTGCGCGGCCTGTCGGCGGCGGACGGCGCGGCGACGCTGACCGCCTTCACTGCGGCGACCGTGGCCGAGGGGCTGCGACTGCTGCCGCAGGCGCCGCGCCGGTTGCTGGTGGCCGGCGGCGGGCGGCTCAACCCGACGCTGATGGCGATGCTGGCGCAGCACATCGGACTGACGCCGGAGCCGGTCGACGCGCTGGGCTGGAACGGCGACGGGCTGGAGGCGGAAGGCTTCGCCTATATGGCGGTGCGCACGCTGAAGGGGCTGCCGATCAGCTTCCCCGGCACCACCGGCGCGCCGCAGGCGATGGCGGGCGGCACGGTGTTCAGGCCGAAGGGGTGATCGTCACCGTCGCGGGGTGGTGCTTGTCGAGATATTTGCGGATGCGTTTTACGTTGCGGGTGTTGGAGCGGTAGAACAGGTCGGCTGCGTCGCCGATCAACGGCACCGCGCCCAGCATCGCGTCGAACCCGACCCGCGCGGTCATCGCCATCACCGCCGCGCGCCCCATGCCCAGGTTGCGCGCCTCCCACACGATCCACATTCCCATCGCGGCCGCGGCGAGATCGCCGACGACGGGGACGAGGCCGAGAATCGCGTCCAGCCCGACGCGGCGGTTAAGGCCGGGGACGACGAACATCCCCTCCAGGAGCTGCTCCATCGCCTCCACGCGGCGGCGCACCGACGCCGGATCGCGACCGGTCGGCAGGGTGGAGAGAATCGAACCGCCGAGCGGCGTGGGACGGGCGTTCATGCCCCTTAATTGGTATCGGCGCGCAGCCGGTTCAACGGGTGCCACGCGCGCGCATTGCCTTGCCACTGGCGCAGCCGAAGCGCGACCAGCGACCAGCGGAACGGCCGTGCGAACGGGATGAAGGCGACGTCGGCGGCCATCGCGGCATCGGCGGCGGCGATGGCGCGGGCGCGGTCGTCCAGCGTCGGGGCGAGGCGCGCGGCCTCGATCGCGGCGCGCGCCACGTCGGAGCAGGCCACGCACGCCTCCGCCAGATACCAGCGCGCGCTGTCATAGGGGGCGACGCGGTCGATCCAGACGAGATCGGCGTCCGCCGCGTCGAGCGGCACGCGGACCGGGCGGACGCCGATCGCGATTAGGTCACGTGCGATCCGCCCCCACAGCAACGTACCGCCCGGACCGCCCGGCAGCGCGACCGTGACGCGCGGGACGCCGTTGGTGGCACGCCACGCCGCTACCCGCGCCTGCGCGGCGGCGACGCGCTGATCGGGCGGCACCAGCGACCAGGCAGGCAGCGCGGGGGCGCTCGCCGAATCGAGCTGTTCGGGCAGGATCGTCTCGCGCATCGCCCAGTCCGGGGACACGCTGTTGCCGATGTCGGCGCGGTCGAACGCCTGCGCCAGCGCGGCGCGATCGGCGGGATCGGCAAGGAAGCCGGTGCGCCGTGCCACCGCCAGCCCGGCCAGTCCGGCGGCGGGATCGATGCGGATATTGGCCGGGCCGGTGCCGGCCGCCTGCACGATCGGCCAGTCGGACAGCGTTCCGCCGGTCACCATGTCCGACGATCGTTCGACGAAGCGCAGGATCGCGGTGGCGGCGCGTTCGCCGCGCAACCGCACATTGTCCTCCGGCGCAGGGCCGTCCTCGTCGGGATCGCGATCGGGATCGGGCGCCGGGGTCAGCAGGATCGCGCCGTCGCCAAGGTCGCGGCGGCGGAACGGCCCGGCGCCGGCCCGCGGACGCGCGCGCACCACCGCCATCTCGGGCTGGGCGAACAGCTTGAGCAGATCGGGGCGCGGGCGCGACAGTTCGACCTCGATCACCTCCGGCGTCATTTCCACGATGCCGGTGATGGCGCTGAGATAGGGGGTGAGCGGATTGCCCGATCCGGAAGCGATCTGCCGCCGCAGCAGGGCCACCACCTCCGCCGCGCGCACCGGCGCGCCATCCGCCCATTCCGCGCGGCGCAGGCGGAAGATGTAGCTCATGCCGTTGTCGGTGACGATCCAGCGTTCGGCGATCCCCGGCTCGATCTGCCCGGAGGCATCGAAGCGGACCAGCCCTTCGGCCAGCGAATCGGTCAGCAGGCGGTCGGGAGGCGACAGGTCCGCGCGGTCGCGCGCCGCGAGGTCGGGTGTACCGCCGATGACGCTGACGATCACCGCGCCGACATCGGGGCGGCGCCCGCAGGAGGCGGTGGCGGCAAGGGCGAGCAACGCCAGCGCGGTAACGGCCGGTGCGCGGCGACCGGGCGCTTCGCGCGCACCGATGGTGCGGACGGCGGGACTCGAACCCGCACGCCATGGGCAGAAGATTTTAAGTCTCCAGCGTCTACCGATTCCGCCACGTCCGCGCATCGCGCTCCCTCGAAGCGGTTGGCGCGCGCGGCGTCAAGCGCCAGCGTACCGCAGGCGCCGCGGCTCAGACGTTCAGACGAGTGCGCATTTCCTTGCCGGGCTTGAAGAACGGTACGCGCTTCGCCTCGACATCGACGGTTTCGCCGGTGCGCGGGTTGCGGCCGGTCCGCGCATCGCGCGCACGGGTGGAGAAGGCGCCGAAGCCGCGCAGCTCAACGCGCCCGTTCGCAGCCAGCCGCAGCACGATCTCGTCAAAGAAGGCGGCAACGATCGCCTCGACGTCGCGGATTGAAAGTTCCGGATTTTCCGTCGCCAGCGATTGCACCAATTCCGACCGAATCATCTTCCGCTTTGTCCCCATTACGTGACGTTTGTCTCGTATAAAGCTGATACAGGTAAGTTTCCTGCGTTGGTAGCACCGCATCGACACGAAACGCGCAAAACGGGTCACTCCGGTACATCGCTGGCCCATAACGCAAAAAGGGGGAGCGGCATCTGCCACTCCCCCGTTTCGACAGCAAGTGTCGACGGCCGCTTACTTCTTGGTGTCGCGCGCCTTCAGCGCCTCGCCCAGGATGTCACCCAGCGATGCACCCGAATCGGACGAACCGTACTGCGCCACGGCCTGCTTCTCCTCGGCGATCTGCATCGCCTTGACCGAGAAGGTCGGCTTCTTCGAACGATCGAAGCCGGTGACCATCGCGTCGAACTTCTGGCCGACCTGGAAGCGCTCCGGACGCTGCTCGTCGCGGTCGCGGCCGAGATCGGTGCGCTTGATGAAGCCGGTCGCGCCATCGTCGCCCGCCTGCACCTCGAGGCCCGCGTCGCGGACTTCCAGCACGGTGACGGTGATGACCTGGTTCTTGCCCAGGCGGTCCCCGGCGCCGGCGACGACCGGACCACCACGCTCGAGCTGCTTCATGCCGAGCGAGATGCGCTCCTTCTCCGGATCGATGTCGAGCACCACGGCCTGAACCGTCTCGCCCTTGCGGTGCAGGTTCAGCGCGTCCTCACCCGACACGCCCCAGGCGATGTCGGACATGTGGACCATGCCGTCGACGTCGTTGTCCAGGCCGATGAACAGGCCGAACTCGGTCGCGTTCTTGACTTCGCCCTCGACGGTCGAACCGATCGGATGCGCGGCGGCGAACGCCTCCCATGGGTTGGCCTGCGCCTGCTTGAGGCCCAGCGAGATGCGACGCTTGTCTTCGTCGACCTCCAGCACCATCACATCGACTTCCTGGCTGGTCGACACGATCTTGCCCGGGTGGACGTTCTTCTTGGTCCAGGACATTTCGCTGACGTGGACCAGGCCCTCGATGCCCGCTTCCAGTTCCACGAACGCACCATATTCGGTGATGTTCGTGACGCGGCCCGACAGCTTCGCGCCGACCGGATACTTGGCGGCGGCGCCGTCCCACGGATCGCTCTCGAGCTGCTTCATGCCCAGCGAGATGCGCTGCGTGTCCTTGTTGATGCGGATGATCTGCACCTTCACGGTGTCGCCGATGTTGATCATCTCGCTCGGGTGCGCGACGCGCTTGTAGCTGAGGTCGGTGACGTGCAGCAGGCCGTCGATGCCGCCCAGATCGACGAAGGCGCCGTAATCGGTGATGTTCTTCACCACGCCGTCGATGATCTGGCCTTCATGGAGCGACTGGATCAGGCCCGAACGCTGCTCGGCGCGGGTCTCTTCCAGCACGGCGCGGCGCGACACGACGATGTTGCCGCGCTTGCGGTCCATCTTCAGGATCTGGAACGGCTGCGGGATGTCCATCAGCGGGGTGACGTCGCGCACCGGGCGGATATCGACCTGCGAGCCCGGCAGGAACGCCACGGCGCCGTTCAGGTCGACGGTGAAGCCGCCCTTGACGCGGCCGAAGATCACGCCTTCGACGCGCGCGGTCTTGCTGAATTCCAGCTCCAGCTTGTCCCAGGCGGCTTCGCGGCGGGCGCGGTCGCGGCTGAGCATCGCTTCGCCGTGCATGTTCTCGACGCGGTCGACATAGACTTCGACTTCGTCGCCGACCTTCAGTTCGGCCTTCTGGCCCGGCGCCGGCGCGAATTCGCGCAGCGGCACGCGGCCCTCGCTCTTGAGGCCGACGTCGATGACGGCCAGATCATTCTCGATGCCGGTGACGGTGCCGAGCACCACGCGACCCTCGAAGCTGTCGGCACCGCCGAACATATCATCGAGCATCGCCGCGAATTCATCGCGCGAGGGAGTTGCC
Organism: Sphingomonas sp. CCH9-F2; assembly: GCF_001556735.1. NCBI lineage: Bacteria > Pseudomonadati > Pseudomonadota > Alphaproteobacteria > Sphingomonadales > Sphingomonadaceae > Sphingomonas > Sphingomonas sp. CCH9-F2. Next base: position 18,018 of record NZ_LSJO01000220.1, read on the forward strand.
GCAGAGGCCATAAATTCGTTCGTCCTATTCGTTCGTTTCCGGCCAAGCGGTTGGTTCCGCTGGTCTTGGCCAAAACGCCGCGTCCGCCCCATGCGATACGCGGCATCCATGCGAACGGGGGTGCGAGGAAGCCGGCCGCCGATAAGCGAAAAGGCGCGAGGGGCCATGCCCGTCGCGCCATGCCTCCGCGAACCCCAGTCCGCCGGACCCGCGCGCCCTAGCGCAGGCGGGCGGGAAAGGCAAGGTTTCGCGGGGCCTGTGCGCCAAAGCTCCGTCGCGGGCCGCGTCAGGCGGCGCGGCGCGCCTCGACTAGCGCCACCGCCTTGGCGACGGCGGCCTCGATCGAGAGGAAGCTGGTGTCCAGCAGCACCGCATCGGCGGCGGGGATCAGCGGCGCGGTGGAGCGGCCGCTGTCGCGCTCATCGCGGGCGCGGATATCGGCCAGCACCTGATCGTAGCTGGTCGATTTGCCGCGCGATTTCAGCTCGGCGAAGCGTCGCTGTGCGCGGATCGTCGGGGTGGCGCGGACGAACAGCTTGGCGGTGGCGTCCGGCGCGATGACGGTGCCGATGTCGCGCCCATCGAGTACCGCGCCGCCATCCTGATGCGCGAACCTTTTCTGCCGCTGCATCAGCGCGGCGCGCACCAGCGGATGCGCGGAGACGATCGAGGCGACCTGCCCGACCTCGTCGTCGCGCAACACCGGGTCGGCGAGCGTCAGCTCGTCGAAATCGCACGCGGCGACGCTATCGGCTTCCTGCGTCGGATCCAGCTCCAGCCGCATCACCGTCGCGGCGACCGCACGGTACAGCAGCCCGGTGTCGAGGTGCGGCAGGTGGTAATGTTTCGCCAGAGCCTTGGCGATCGTGCCCTTGCCCGATGCGGCGGGACCGTCGACGGCGATGATCATCGGTTCATCCATTGCGGCATGGCGCCCAGCGAGCGCGCGGTATCAACGAAGGCCGGGTAGCTGGTGGCGATCGGCGCTGCATCATCGATGATGACGGCATCGCGCGCATGCATCCCGGCGACCGCCATGCTCATCGCGATGCGATGGTCGAGCAGCGAGGCGACGCGCGCGTCGCGCGTGCCGGGCAGGGGATCACCGTCGCGCCCCTCGATCGACAGGCCGTCGTCATGCTCCGACACGCGCACACCGGCGAGGCCCATCGCGGCGGCCATCGCGGCAATGCGATCCGATTCCTTGACGCGTAATTCGTGCGCGCCGCGCGCCACGGTGGTGCCGCGCGCGAAGGCGGCGGCGACGAACAGGATCGGATATTCGTCGATCATGCTGGGGGCCAGATCCGGCGGCACCTCGATCGCGGTCAGCGACGCGTGACGCACGCGCAGGTCGGCGACCGGCTCCCCGCCGACGTCGCGCCGGTCCCGTTCCTCGATCGACGCGCCCATCATGCGCAGCGCGGTGACCAGCCCGATGCGCGTCGGATTCATCAGGACGTTGCGGATCGTCACGTCCGACCCCGGCACCACCGAGGCGGCGACCATCCAGAAGCCCGCGGACGAGGGATCTCCGGGCACCTCGATATCCTGCGCGCGCAATTCCGCCTCGCCGGTGATCGCGATCAGGCGCCCCTGCGGCGTCTCTTCCACCGTCAGGTGCGCGCCGAAGCCGCGCAGCATCCGCTCGCTATGGTCGCGCGTCGGCACGGGTTCGATCACGCGGGTGATGCCAGGCGTGTTGAGGCCGGCGAGCAGCACCGCCGACTTCACCTGCGCCGAGGCGACCGGCAGCGTATAGTCGATCGGCACCGCAGGACATAGGCCGCGCATCGTCAGCGGCAGGCGATCGCCCGGCGCGGTCGTGAAGCTGGCGCCCATCCGCGACAGCGGCTCCGTCACGCGCGCCATCGGCCGCTTCGACAGGCTGGCGTCGCCGACGAAGGTGGCGGTGATCGCATGGCTGGCGACCAGCCCCATCAACAGCCGCGTCGAGGTGCCCGAATTGCCCATGTCGAGCGCGACCTGCGGCTGGAGCAGCCCGCCGACGCCGACGCCATGGACATGCCACACGCCATCCGCCGCGCGTTCGATCTGGGCGCCCATCGCGCGCATCGCGCCGGCGGTGGCGAGCACGTCCTCCCCCTCCAGCAGCCCCGAAATCCGGCTTTCGCCCACCGCCAGCCCGGCGAACATCAGCGAGCGGTGGCTGATCGACTTGTCTCCCGGCACGGTCAGCGTGCCGACCAGTGGACCGGAGGCCGCGATCGAGAGAGGGCGGGCATGCGCGGAATGGGACATCAGGGCAGGGACACCGGATCGACAGGGTGGGAAAGCCGCGCAGCCTTGCCAGCCGCCTTGCGCTATGGCAAGGCGCGCCCCACTTCGGCGGGCAACACTGTCGATTCACCCATCCGAAAGGCTGAAAACGGCATGATCAAGCCGGAATGGGGCACGAAGCGTACGTGCCCGAAATGCGCGACGCGTTTCTACGATCTCGAGAAGAACGACCCCGTCACCTGCATCGAATGCGGCTACGCGTGGGAACCGGAACCGATCCTGAAGTCCAAGCAGCCGCTGCCGTTCGAGCAGGTGAAGGCCGACAAGCAGGAGGCCGATTCCGACCTGGCCGGTGACGACGAGGATCTGGCGCCCGCGGACGACGAGGAAGTGTCGGCGGACGACGAAGTCGATCTGGGCGGCGACGACGACCTGGGCGTGGAAACGTCCAACGACGACGACGAGAATATCTGACGAAAAAAAGATTGGCAGGCGGCTCGCGCCGCTTGCCAATGTTCGAGCAGCCCGCTAGTGGGCTGCCTCCCGGACGGAATGGGGCCGTAGCTCAGCTGGGAGAGCGTCGCAATGGCATTGCGAAGGTCAGGGGTTCGATCCCCCTCGGCTCCACCATTCCAGGTTCCCGGGTCCGCTTGATCGCAGGTTGGTTCGCCGCGGGGCGATGATACGGCCCGGTCGACCGAGCGCAGCGGCCCTTTATCTCCACAAATCATTCGCGCAGGCATCGGCCCACCGCTGTTGCGGTGCGAGGATGACGTGCCCCGCCGCCTCTCTCTCGCCAATGAGCCGATCGCGCGCCGCGGTGGCGGTGGCGCGGTGGTGTCAGGCGGCGTGTTCGTCGGCCATCGCCAGCCGCTCGATCAACTGATCGTAACCGAGCGGACGGCTGATGAGATAGCCCTGCGCATAATCGCAGTGCAGCCTCGTCAGCAGGGCGAGCGTTTCGGCCTCCTCGATGCCTTCGGCCACCACGGTCAGGCGCAGCGCGTGTGCCAGTTCGATGGTCGAGCCGACCAGCGCGGCATCCTCGGCACGTTCGTGCGCGAATTGGACGAAGCGACGGTCGATCTTCAGTTCGCTGAGGGGCAGGCGCTGGAGATAGCTGAGCGTCGACTGGCCCGTCCCGTAGTCGTCCATCGAGATCGCGATCCCGCGCGCGCGGAAATGGTGCAACGTGGCCACCGCGGCATCGGCGTCCGCCATCGCGGCGGATTCGGTCACTTCGAAGATCAGCGTGTCGAGCGCGACGGGCGCATCGTCGAGCAGCGCGTCGGCGGCGCTGGTGAACGCCGCGCTGGTCAGCAGCTTGGCGGAGATGTTGACGGCTGCGGTCATGCGGTGGCCGGCGTCATGCCAGCGCGCGGCGTCGCGCAGCACGATGCCGAGCACATGCAGCGTCAGCGTTCCGATCCGGTCGGACTGTTCGGCCAAGGGAATGAAGGCGTCGGGCGGCACCAGGCCGCGGTCGGGATGGCGCCAGCGGACCAGCGCCTCCACGCTGGCGATGCGGTTCGATGCCAGCGCGAGTTTGGGTTGATAGTGCACCTCGATCTGCCCGGCGGCGATCGCGGCATCCAGTTCGCCCATCAGCGTCACCGATCGTTCCAGCTGGTCGCGGTCGATCGACGCCGAGCGCCAGAACACGCCCTCAGCCTCCGCCTGCGCCGCCGCGAGCGCGGCGGTCGCCAGTTGACCGTCGACCGTCACGCCGACCGAGAGCGCCACATCGACCTTGCGCCCCGCAACCTCGACCGGCTGGATCAACAGCGCACGCGCGCCGGACAGGATTTCGCCGACGTCGGCATCGGTCGGCAGCGCCATCGCCAGTTGGTGGCTGCGCACACGGTAGACGTAGCCGTCCGCGCTGGCGAGGCGAAGCCGCTCCGCGGTACGCACGATCGCCTGCGCCACCTCATCGGCGCCCAGCACCGCCGATAGCGGTTCCAGGTTGGTGACCTGGACCAGCGCCAGCACCGGCGGACGATCGCCGCGGCC
>NZ_LSJO01000221.1:0-251 GCF_001556735.1 Sphingomonas sp. CCH9-F2
GCTGCCCGCCGCGCTGATGGGGGTGATGACGGGTTGCGTCGGCGGGATCATCCGCGACGTGCTGGCGGGCGAGCCGTCGATCCTGATGCGCCCCGAACTGTACGTGACCGCGGCGGCGCTGGCGGCGGGGCTGTACGTGGCGATGCGCACGATCGGCATCGACCCGTGGCTGGCCGCCGGGGTCGCGGGCCTGGCCGGTTTCGGACTGCGTGCGGCGGCGATCCGGTTCCGGCTGGCGCTGCCCGCCTATG
>NZ_LSJO01000222.1:0-21808 GCF_001556735.1 Sphingomonas sp. CCH9-F2
GCCGAGGGCGATGCCCGCCGCGAACAATGCGGCCGCCGGAAGCAGGCGCGTGCGAATCGTCATGACGTCAGTCCCCCCGCCGCGAAGCGTGCGATGACGGGACGGCCCATGTCAAAAGCCGGTTGCGTCGTTCCGGCCAAGCCTCTACGTTAAACGCGTTAAACGGAGAAGCATGTTGCTGGGCGTCAGGCTCGATACCGAACTGGAGGAACGGCTGGCCGCGGTCGCACGCACGCAGGGGCGCAGCAAGAGCGACATCGCACGCGAGGCGGTGCGCCGCTACGTCGAGCTGCACGACGAGGCGTTCCGGCGCGAGGCGCGGCGCCAGTCGACGCGCGCGTCGCGGCGCGACACCGCGGGCGACTATGCCTTCTGGGAACGTGCCGAATCGGAGGATGCGGCGTGGCGGTGACGGAGGTGGCGGACGCTGCCGCGACGGCCACCGGCAGCGGCCCGGTGATCCAGCATGGCGCGATCGTGATGGTCGATGCGCCGGAGGGTATCGACGGCACGCCGCGCGCCTGCGTGGTGGTGCAGGCCGATCTGTTCAACGAAACCCATGCGACGGTCACCGTATGCCCGTTGACGACGGTGGTGGGGGGCGAGGCGCTGTTCCGCGTTGCCATCTCTCCGCAGGAACATACCGGGCTGCCGGTGGAGTGCGAGGTGCAGGTGGATCGCATCACCAGCATCCGCCGTCATCGCATCGTCAAGGTCATCGGCCATGCCTCCGCCACCCGCATGGAGCAGGTGGATCAGGCATTGCGCCGCTGGTTAGCTTTGTAATCAAACAGATAGGGAATAAACATGACGCCGATCGTCAAGTCGATTCTGGACAAATACGAAGCCACCAGCCCGGCGGTGAAAGCCAATCTGGCGCGCATCCTGATGCAGGGGAAGCTGGGCGGCACGGGCAAGCTCATCATCCTGCCGGTCGACCAGGGGTTCGAGCACGGCCCGGCGCGCAGCTTCGCGGTCAATCCGCCGGCCTATGACCCGCACTATCACTATCAGCTGGCGATCGACGCCGGCCTGTCGGCCTATGCGGCGCCGCTGGGGATGCTGGAGGCGGGCGCCGACACGTTCGCGGGGCAGATCCCGACGATCCTGAAGGTCAACAGCTCGAACAGCTGGGCGACGCAGATCGCGCAGGCGCAGACCGGCAGCGTCGAGGACGCGCTGCGGCTGGGCTGCGCCGCGATCGGCTTCACCATCTATCCGGGGTCGGACGATATCTTCGCCGCGATGGAGCAGATCCGCGCGCTGCGCGAGGAAGCCGCCGCGGCCGGGCTGGCCACCGTGATCTGGAGCTATCCGCGCGGCGGCAAGCTGAGCAAGGATGGCGAACTGGCGCTTGATGTCGGCGCCTATGCCGCGCACATGGCCGCGCTGCTGGGCGCACACATCATCAAGGTGAAGCTGCCGAGCGCGCATATCGAGCAGAAGGACGCGCAGAAGAGCTACGAGGGCACCGACTGGTCGAAGCAGTCCGACCGCGTGCGCCATGTCGTCCAGTCGAGCTTCGCGGGGCGGCGGATCGTGGTGTTCTCGGGCGGGGCGGCCAAGGGTGCCGACGCGGTGTACCAGGACGCGCGCGACATCCGCGACGGCGGGGGCAACGGCTCGATCATCGGCCGCAACACCTTCCAGCGCGAGCGTGGCGAGGCGCTGGCGATGCTCGACAAGCTGGTGTCGATCTACAAGGGCGAGGAATAGGCCGCCCGCCGGCGGCGCGCCAGGTCATCGCGCGGGGGGCTTTGTCGCGCCGCGCGATCCGCGCTACGCTTCTCGGATGAGCGGGCGGGCGGACCATGGCAGCTTTTCCAGCCGGCGGGGCATCGCGCCGATGCTGTGGGCGCTGCTAGTGCTGTGCGCGATCGAGGCGGCGGTGACGCATCTGTTGCTAGCGTGGTGGTGGCCGCGCGTGGCGGCGGTGCTGTCGCTGGCGTCGGCGGGCATGTTGATCTGGGCGGTGCGCGGGGTGGCCGGCATGACGACCCGGCCGAGCACCGTTGACGATCATGGCGTGACGCTGCGGACCGGCCGGCTGGTCGCCGTCACGATCCCGTGGCGGCAGATCGGCGGCGTGCGCTGTGACGAGGTGCCGCGCCGTCAGCCGGGGACGCTGAACCTGGCGCTGGTGGCGCAGGCGAATGTCGTCATCGATTGCACGCCACCGCTGCGCCGCGGGCGGCGGCAGTACGATCGGGTCGCGCATCGGCTGGACGACGCGGCGGCTTTCGTCGCGGCGCTGAAGCGGCTAGGCGCGGGGGCATGATCGACGATCCCCTCGGCCCCCTCGACCCCGATTTCGCCGTTTCTTTCAAACGCGACGATCGTCGCCCGCCGTGCCAGCTGTATGTGGTCTCGCCGCTCGATGTGAGTGGCGGCTTCCCCGACCGGCTCGCCCGCGCGCTGGATGCCGGGCCGGTCGCGGCGTTCCAGTTCCGCGTCAAGGACCTGGACCAGCATAGCGCGGCGCGGCTGGCCGAGCCGCTCCAGCGCATCTGCGCCGACCGTGAGGTCGCGTTCATCGTCAACGACAGCGTCAGCCTGGCCAAAAGGCTGGGCGCGGACGGCGTCCACCTGGGGCAGGACGACGGCGATGCGCGCGAGGCGCGCGGGGTGCTGGGGCCGGAGGTGCAGATCGGCGTCACCTGTCACGACAGCCGCCACCTGGCGATGGAAGCGGGCGAGGCGGGCGCGGATTATGTCGCGTTCGGCGCCTTCTATCCCACCACCACCAAGGCGGTGCGGCATCGCCCGGAACCGGTGATCCTGTCGTGGTGGAGCGCGCTGTTCGAACTGCCGAGCGTCGCGATCGGCGGGATCACGCCGGGCAATGCCGCGCCGCTGGTCGCGGCGGGGGCGGACTTCATCGCGGCCAGCCATGCGATCTGGGGCGGCGACGAAGCCGCGGCGGTCAAGGCGTTCGCGGCGGTGCTGGAGGGCCGGGCGACGTAATCGCGACGGACCCGGATGCGTCCAACTGCGTTGTTTCGGCACCGAAATACGAGAGGTGCCCGTGAAGCGTATCGTCGCCGCCGCCCTGATCCTTGCCACCGCGCCCGTCGCGGCGCAGACCGGACGCTCCCCCGCCGGCGCGTCGCTCGACCCCGCGGTGCTGCGAATGCAGGTGGTGCTCGACAAACTGGGGTTCGGCCCCGGCATCCTCGACGGGCGCGGGGGCACGTCGCTGACCAACGCGATCAAGGGGTTTCAGGAAAGCCGCGGGCTGCGTGTCACCGGCACGCCGGATGCCGCGACGCTGGCGGCGCTGCGCCCTTATGCCGGGGTGCGCCCGACGATCGAGGTGACGCTGGACCGTGACGGGATGCGCGGCCCTTACGTGCCCGTCATCCCCAAGGACTATGCCGAACAGGCCAAGCTGCCGTCGATGGCGTACCGCCGCCCGCTGGAAAAGCTGGCCGAACGGTTCCACACCACGCCGCAGGTGCTGGCGGAGCTCAATCCCGGCGTGACGACCATCGCGCCGGGGACGAAGATCACCGTGCCCAATACCTTCCCGACCTCGCGCGCCTATCCGGCGGACGCGACGCCGGCGTGGCGCGCGACGCTCGCGTCGCTCAACGTCGAGGCGAAGGTGCCGCAGGCAGCGAAGATCGTCGTCGACAAGTCCGACGGCGTTTTGCGCGTGCTGGACGGGCAGGGGCGGCTGATCGGGCAATATACCGCGACGATCGGATCGTCGCGCGACCCGCTGCCGCTGGGCAACTGGAAGGTGCTGCACGTTTCGCCCAATCCCGACTGGAAGATGAATCCGAAGATCCTGAAGGGCGTCAGCGACGATAAGCAGGCGCAGATCATCCCGCCGGGGCCGAACAACCCGGTCGGCGTGGTGTGGATCGACCTGAGCAAGGAGCATTACGGCATCCACGGCACCAGCGAGCCGCAGCAGATCGGCCGCGCGCAGTCGAACGGCTGCGTCCGGCTGACCAACTGGGACGCCGCGCGGGTGGCGTTGATGGTGAAGGGCGGGACGCCGGTGCTGTTCCAGGCGTGACATGACGCGGCTGGGCTGGTCGATCCTGGCGCTGATCGTGCTGGCGGCGGCGGGCTTTGCCAGCCTGTTGTCGTTCGGGCGCGCGCCGGTGGTGGCGCCGGCGCCGGTCGCGAGCGAGCCTGCGGCGGCGGCGACGGATGGCGGGCGGCTGCTTGTCCCCGTCGCGGGCATCGCGCGCGACCATCTGACCGACAGCTGGGGGCAGGACCGCGGCGGCGGCGCGCGCGCGCACCATGCCATCGACATCATGGCGCCGGTCGGCACGCCGGTACGCGCCGCGGCGGCGGGGCGGATCGAGAAACTGTTCGACAGCCGCGACGGCGGGCTGACGATCTACCAGCGCAGCGCGGATGGCGGCACCGTCTATTACTACGCGCACCTGTCGGGATACCGCCGCGGGCTGGCGGAGGGTCAGGCGGTGCGCGCGGGCGAGCCGATCGCGGCGGTCGGCGCCACCGGCAATGCCGATCCGGGCGCGCCGCACCTGCATTTCTCGGTAAAGCGGATGCAGCCGGGCGAGCGGTGGTGGCAGGGGCAGGAGGTGAACCCCTATCCGCTGCTTGCCGGATCGCGCGGCCTTCGCTAGATCGCCGCCACCCGGCCGCCGGGCTTCCCCCCGCGCGGTCCAGCTCTTTTCCATAGGCGAAGCCCCATGAAGATCAGCGGCGTGGACATCCGTCCCGGCAACATCATCGAATACGAAGGCGGCATATGGCGCGCGGTCAAGATCCAGCACACCCAGCCCGGCAAGGGCGGCGCGTACATGCAGGTCGAGCTGAAGAACCTGCGCGACGGCCGCAAGAACAACGTCCGCTTCCGCTCCGCCGAGACGGTCGAGCGCGTCCGGCTGGACACCAAGGATTTCCAGTTCCTGTTCGCCGAGGGCGACAGCCTGGTCTTCATGGACAAGGAAACCTATGATCAGGTGACGCTGCCGCGCGACCTGCTGGGCGATGCCGCTGCCTTCCTGCAGGACGGGATGGACGTCGTCATGGAACTGTATGACGAGGAAGCCATCAGCGTGCAGCTGCCCGACACGATCGAGGCGACGATCGTCGAGGCCGACGCGGTGGTAAAGGGGCAGACCGCCTCGTCCAGCTACAAGCCCGCGGTGCTCGACAATGGCGTGCGCGTGATGGTGCCGCCGCATATCGCCAGCGGGACGCGGATCGTCGTCGACGTGTACGAACAGACCTACGTCCGCCGCGCGGATTGAGACCGGGCGGACGAGTCAGATAGCGGCGCTATCTGTCCGATCCGCCGGCCCGGCCAGCGCGCGTGGCGCGACTGACGGCGCGGGCTTTGCCCGCGGCGGGCGTGGATATAAGCTTGCTCCTCCACGGAAGAGCGAATGAAGTAGATGTCGTCTGCGGGGCGGGTATGCCGTCGACGACTGCCCCTCTCCCCGACCCTCTCCCCGCTGGGGAGAGGGAGAAGGAATTGATATGCCATCCCATTCCGGCCTGTTCACCGTCATCGAACGCGCGGCGCGCAAGGCCGCGCCGCGGCTGCGCCGCGACTTCAACGAGGTCCAGAACCTTCAGGTCAGCCGCAAGGGGCCGGCGGACTTCGTCAGCCAGGCCGACCAGCGCGCCGAGCAGACGCTGTACGAGGAACTGTCCAAGGCGCGGCCCGACTGGGGCTTTGTGATGGAGGAGCGCGGCAATGTAGAGGGCGACCCCAGCAAGCCGCGCTTCATCGTCGATCCGCTCGACGGCACGTCGAACTTCCTTCACGGCATCCCGCATTTCTGCATCTCGATCGCGGTCGAGGAGCCGATGCCCAACGGCAAGCGCGAGATCACGACCGCGCTGGTCTACCAGCCGCTGACCGACGAAAGCTTCTGGGCCGAGAAGGGCCGTGGCGCATGGTTGCAGGACCAGCGGCTGCGCGTATCGTCGCGGCGCGAGCCGTCGGAGGCGCTGATCGCCACCGGCATCCCGTTCATGGGGCATGGCGACTTCGCGCAATGGACGCGCATCTTCGGCGCGGTGGCGCCGCAGGTGGCGGGCATCCGCCGGCTGGGCGCGGCGGCGCTGGACCTGGCGTGGGTTGCGGCCGGGCGGTTCGACGGATTCTGGGAAAGCGACCTCAAGATCTGGGACGTCGCGGCGGGAATGCTGCTGGTGAAGGAAGCCGGCGGTTTCGTCACCGATTTCCGCGGCGGCGACCGCGCGATCGAGCGCAACGAATTCCTCGCCGCCAACGACGCGATGCATTCGAAGCTGCACAAGATGGTGGCGCAGGCGTTGCGGTGATCCGCGTGGCCCCGGCGCGCGCCGGGGCCGGCTTCCTGCGATTCATTCTCACGGTTCGCGGCCTTGCCCCTCCACGGGCGGCGTCCTAAAGCGTCCCCGTCCTTTCTCGCATCTGCGAGAGAAGCCACGAGAGAGCCTATAGTGGTCGATCTGTCGCAATATCTTCCGATCCTCCTGTTCCTGGGGGTGGCGCTGGCGCTGTCGTCGGCGTTCGTGTTTCTGCCGATGGCGGTTGCGAAGCTGACCGGTGCGTCGAAGCCGACGCCGGAGAAGCTGGCCGAGTATGAATGCGGCTTCCCCGCGTTCGAGGACAGCCGGTCGCAGTTCGACGTGCGATTCTATCTCGTCGCGATCCTGTTCATCATCTTCGATCTGGAAGCGGCGTTCCTGTATCCGTGGGCGGTCAGCGTCTTCACGCTGGGCTGGACCGCGTGGATCAGCATGATGATCTTCATTGCCGAGCTGGCGCTCGGCCTGGTGTATGCGTGGAAGAAGGGAGCGCTGGAATGGGAGTAGAACTGGCCCACCAGCCGTCGGGGCAGGGCGTGATCGCCCCCGACCAGGCGTTCTTCGACGGCCTGAACGGCGAGCTGACCGACAAGGGGTTCCTGGTAACCTCCACCGAGGAGCTGTTCCAGTGGGCGCGCACCGGATCGCTGTGGTGGATGACGTTCGGGCTGGCGTGCTGCGCCGTCGAGATGATCCACGTCAACATGCCGCGCTATGACATGGAGCGGTTCGGCGCCGCGCCGCGCGCGTCGCCGCGCCAGTCGGACGTGATGATCGTCGCGGGCACGCTGTGCAACAAGATGGCGCCCGCGCTGCGCCGCGTGTACGACCAGATGTCCGAGCCGAAATACGTGATCTCGATGGGATCGTGCGCCAATGGCGGCGGCTATTATCACTATAGCTACAGCGTCGTGCGCGGGTGCGACCGGATCGTGCCGGTCGACATCTACGTCCCCGGCTGCCCGCCGACCGCCGAGGCGCTGCTGTACGGCGTGATGCAGCTGCAGCGGAAGATCCGCCGCGCCGGGAGCATCGAACGGTGAGGGCGCCGGCACCCGCCTGGGCCGCGAGCCTGAACGAGGCGACGATCGAGGCCGCGCGCGGCGCGATCGGCGCGGCGCTGACCGATGCGGTCGAGGTTGCGGGCGAGGTGCAGCTGCACGTCACCCGCGACGGGCTGGTCGCGGCGATGACCGCGCTGCGCGACACGCCGGGACTGGAATATCAGCAGCTGATGGAGATCGCGGGCGTCGACTATCCGGATCGCGCGGAGCGGTTCGAGGTCGTCTATTGCCTGTTGTCGCTGACGCGCAATCACCGCCTGCACGTCCATGTCCCGGCGACCGAGGACGCAGCCGTGCCGTCGGTGACCGGGCTGTGGCCGGTCGCCGGCTGGCTGGAGCGCGAGGTGTACGACATGTTCGGCGTGCTGTTCGCGGGCAACCGCGACCTGCGCCGCATCCTGACCGATTACGGCTTTCGCGGGCATCCGTTCCGCAAGGACTTCCCGCTGACCGGCTATACCGAGCTGCGCTATTCCGAGGAACAGAAGCGCGTCGTGTACGAACCGGTGAAGCTGGCACAGGATTTCCGCACCTTCGACTTCATGAGCCCGTGGGAAGGCGCCGAATATGTGCTGCCGGGCGACGAGAAGGCCAAGCTGCCTGAGGCGAAGGGTGCGCCCTCGCCGGTGACCGCGACCGAGGTGCAGAAGGCCGATGCGGCGCAGGCCGCCAAGGCGGCCCCGGAAGCGCCCAGCCAGCCCTATGCCAAGAAGGATGCGCAGAGCACCGCGCAGACCGGCGCGGGCCGCAGCGAGTCCGAAGGAGCGCCCAAGCCGGCCGACCCCGACGTCGTGCCGACCAAGGGGCAGGGGCAGAACCAATGAGCGAGACGCTGACCCAGAACGAGCACGCGATCGACCCGGCGCTGGCGAAGATCGCGCATGTGACCGACGCCGACCACCCGGAAGCGGGCGACGTCGCGATCCAGAACTATACGATCAACTTCGGTCCGCAGCACCCGGCCGCGCACGGCGTGCTGCGGCTGGTGATGGAGCTGGACGGCGAGATTGTCGAGCGGATCGACCCGCACGTCGGGTTGCTGCACCGCGGCACCGAGAAGCTGATCGAATACAAGACCTATGCGCAGGCGATCCCCTACTTCGACCGCCTCGATTACTGCTCGCCGCTGTGCATGGAGCACAGCTTCGTCCTGGCGATCGAGAAGCTGCTCGACCTGGAGGTGCCGGTCCGCGCGCAATATCTGCGCGTGTTCTTCGCCGAGCTGACGCGCATCTGCAATCACATGCTGAACCTGGGGTCGCATGTGATGGACGTCGGCGCGATGACGCCGAACCTGTGGCTGTTCGAAATCCGCGAGGATTGCATGGGCTTCCTGGAGCGCGCGTCGGGCGCCCGGATGCACCACAATTACCTGCGCCCCGGCGGCGTCCACCAGGACGTGCCGCTGAAGCTGTTGACCGATATCGGCGACTGGCTCGACACGCGACTGCCGCGGCTGTTCGAGGATGCGATCAGCCTGGTCGCGGACAACCGCATCTTCAAACAGCGCAACGTCGATATCGCCACCGTCAGCCGCGAGGATGCGATCGCCTGGGGCTTCTCCGGCCCGATGATCCGCGCCGCGGGCGTGCCGTGGGACCTGCGCAAGTCGCAGCCCTATGACGTCTATGCGAAGATGGACTTCGAGGTGCCGGTGGGCACGCGCGGCGACTGCTACGACCGGTTCATGGTCCGCGTCGAGGAAGTGCGCCAGTCGGCGCGCATCATGCGTCAGTGCCTGAACGAGATGCCGGAAGGGCCGATCGCCTCGCTCGACCGCAAGGTGGTGCCGCCCAAGCGCGCCGAGATGAAAAGCTCGATGGAGGCGCTGATCCATCACTTCAAGCTGTATACCGAGGGCTATCACGTCCCGGCCGGCGAAGTGTATGTCGCGACCGAAAGCCCCAAGGGCGAGTTCGGCGTCTATCTGGTCAGCGACGGCAGCAACAAGCCGTACCGTTGCAAGATCCGCCCGACCGCGTTCAGCCACCTGCAGGCGATGGACTTCATGAGCCGCGGGCATATGCTGGCCGATACCACCGCCATCCTGGGTGCGATGGATATCGTGTTCGGGGAGTGCGACCGGTGAGCGCGGCGGGCAAGGCCGATCGCGTGGCGATCGCGCGCGAGATGATCGCGCATTACAATGCGCAGGACGCCGACGCCTATGTCGCGCTGATGACCGAGGATGCGTGCGAGGCGGGCTATCGCGGGGCGGTGCTGCGCGACGGGCGCGAAGGCGTAAGGTCGGGGCTGGCGGCGATGTTCGCGCAATATCCGCAGAACCGCGCCGAGATCGTCGCCGATTATGCGCTGGGCGAGACCGTGCTGCTGCACGAGAAGGTCGAGCGCGCGCCGGGCGGCGAGGCGTTCGAGGTCATGTCCATCTATTCGTTCGAGGGCGACAAGGTGTCGCGCGTGGAGTTCATCCGATAATGGCCGATGCCGCCATCATCCCCGACGAGGCCGAGGTGCGCGCGCGCTGGGGCGCGTTCGCCTGGACCGAGGAAAACGAGCGCAAGGCCAAGGAAGTGCTGTCGCGCTATCCCGCGGGCCGCGAGCAATCCGGGTCGATCCCGCTGCTCGACCTCGCCCAGCGGCAGGTCGGTGCCGAGACGCAGACGCAAGGCTGGCTGCCGGTCCCGGTGATCGAATATGTCGCGCGCTACATCGGCGTGCCGTACATGCGCGTGTACGAGGTCGCGACCTTCTACACGATGTTCAACCTGGCGCCGGTCGGCCGCTATCACGTGCAGGTGTGCGGGACGACGCCGTGCATGCTGCGCGGGTCGGACGACGTGTTCGCGGCGTGCAAGAACAAGGGCCTGATCAAGGGGAAGACCACCCCCGACGGCCTGTTCACGCTGACCGAGGTGGAGTGCATGGGCAATTGCGCCAGCGCCCCGATGGTGCAGGTCAACGACGACAATTTCGAGGATCTCGACTACGATCGCACGGTCGCGATCCTGGAGGCGCTGGAGCGCGGCGAGACGCCGAAGCCGGGCACGCAGGAGCCGGGCCGCCACACCGTAGAGCCGAAGGGCGGCGCCACGTCGTTGACCGCGATGGTGACCGAGAACCACGATTATCGCGGCGAATGGGGCAATGCCGCCGGGGGAGTGGGGGCATGAGCCTGCTCGATAGGGACCGCATCTTCACCAACCTGTACGGCTATCAGTCGTGGCGGCTGGACGCGGCGATGGCGCGCGGCGACTGGGACAATACCAAGGCGCTGCTGGAACTGGGCCAGGACAGGATCATCGACGTCATCAAGGCGTCGGGGCTGCGCGGGCGCGGGGGCGCGGGCTTCCCGACCGGCACGAAATGGTCGTTCATGCCCAAGGAGCCGAAGCCGGACCGGCCGAACTTCCTGGTCATCAACGCCGACGAATCCGAGCCGGGTTCGTGCAAGGATCGCGAGATCATCCGCCACGATCCGCACAAGCTGATCGAGGGCGCGCTGGTCGCGGGCTTCGCGATGCGCGCGCGGGCGGCCTATATCTACATTCGCGGCGAATATATCCGCGAGGCCGAGACGCTGTTCGCGGCGGTGGCCGAGGCGTATGGCAAGGGGCTGGTGGGCAAGAACGCCTGCGGCTCCGGCTATGACTTCGACGTCTTCGTCCACCGCGGCGCGGGCGCGTACATTTGCGGCGAAGAAACCGCGATGCTCGAAAGCCTGGAGGGCAAGAAGGGCCAGCCGCGGCTGAAGCCGCCGTTCCCGGCCGGCGCCGGCCTGTACGGCTGCCCGACGACGGTCAACAACGTCGAATCGATCGCGGTCGCGCCGACGATCTTGCGGCGCGGCGCGGAATGGTTCGCCAGCTTCGGCGCGGAGAACAACCGCGGCACCAAG
Organism: Sphingomonas sp. CCH9-F2; assembly: GCF_001556735.1. Taxonomy (NCBI): domain Bacteria; kingdom Pseudomonadati; phylum Pseudomonadota; class Alphaproteobacteria; order Sphingomonadales; family Sphingomonadaceae; genus Sphingomonas; species Sphingomonas sp. CCH9-F2. The sequence continues at coordinate 11,212 of NZ_LSJO01000222.1, forward strand.
CTGTTCCAGATCAGCGGACATGTGAACACGCCGTGCGTGGTCGAGGAAGCGATGAGCATCCCGTTCCGCGAACTGATCGAGAAGCATTGCGGCGGCATCCGCGGCGGGTGGGACAATCTGCTGGCGGTGATCCCGGGCGGATCGTCGGTGCCGCTGGTGCCCGCGAAGGACATCATCGACGCGCCGATGGATTTCGACGGGCTGAAGGCGGTCGGATCGGGGCTGGGCACCGCGGCGGTGATCGTCATGGACAAGTCGACCGACGTGGTCCGCGCGATCGCCCGGCTGAGCTACTTCTACAAGCACGAGAGCTGCGGCCAGTGCACGCCGTGCCGCGAGGGCACCGGCTGGATGTGGCGCGTTATGGAGCGGCTGCGCACCGGCGATGCGGACATTTCCGAGATCGATATGCTCCAGCAGGTCACCAAGCAGGTCGAGGGTCATTCGATCTGCGCGCTGGGCGACGCGGCGGCATGGCCGATCCAGGGGCTGATCCGCCATTTCCGCCCGGAACTGGAACGCCGCATCAAGGAACGGGGGGGAGACCTTTCCCCCATGCAGGAAGCTGCCGAATAATGCCCAAGGTCAAAGTCGACGGTATCGAGGTCGAGGTGCCCGCGGGCGCCACCGTGCTTCAGGCGTGCGAGGCCGCTGGGAAGGAAATCCCGCGCTTCTGCTATCACGAGCGGCTGTCGATCGCCGGCAATTGCCGCATGTGCCTGGTGGAGGTGAAGCCCGGGCCGCCCAAGCCGCAGGCGTCGTGCGCGCTGCCGGCGGCGGAGAACCAGGAGATCTTCACCAACACGCCGATGGTGAAGCATGCCCGCGAGGGCATCATGGAATTCCTGCTCATCAACCATCCGCTCGACTGCCCGATCTGCGACCAGGGCGGCGAATGCGACCTGCAGGACCAGTCGGTCGCCTATGGCCGTGGCCATTCGCGGTTCGCCGAGAACAAGCGCGCGGTGACCGAGAAGTACATGGGGCCGATCGTCAAGACGGTCATGACCCGCTGCATCCAGTGCACGCGCTGCATCCGCTTCGCGGAGGAAGTGGCGGGCGTGGAGGAGATCGGCGCGATCTATCGCGGCGAGAACATGCAGATCACCTCCTATCTGGAGGAAGCGGTCACGTCCGAACTGTCGGGCAATGTCGTCGACCTGTGCCCGGTCGGTGCGCTGACCAGCAAGCCGTACGCGTTCGAAGCGCGGCCGTGGGAGCTGAAGAAGACGCTGTCGATCGACGTCATGGACGCGGTGGGCACCAACATCCGCCTCGACAGCCGCGGGCGGCAGGTGTTGCGCTGCGTGCCGCGCGTCAACGACGACGTGAACGAGGAATGGGCCAGCGACAAGACCCGCCACGCGGTCGACGGACTCGTGCGTCGGCGGCTCGACCGGCCCTATGTGCGCCGCAACGGCAAGCTGGTGCCGACGACCTGGGACGAGGCGTTCGCGGCGATCGCGGCGGTCGATCACGCCGGCAGCATCGCGGCGGTCGCGGGCGACCTCGTCGATTGCGAGACGATGTTCGCGGCCAAGGCGCTGCTGAAGGAATTCGGCTCGACGCTGCTCGAAGGGCGGCAGACCGGCATGGACTATGACACGTCCAGCCTGGCGGCGGTGAACTTCAACACCACGATCGCGGGCACCGAGCGCGCCGACGCGATCCTGCTGGTGGGCACCAACCTGCGCTGGGAAGCGCCGCTGGTGAACACGCGCATCCGCAAGGCGATCAAGAAGGGCGCGAAGGTGTTCGCCGTCGGGCCGGAGACGGACCTGACCTACAAGGTCGAGTGGCTGGGCGCCGACCTGTCGGTGCTGGGCGCGCTGCCGGACGCGGTGACCGAGGCGTTCGGCAAGGCCGAGCGGCCGATGGTGATCGTCGGCGGCGGCGCGCTGAAGGGCGCGCATGGCGCGGCGCTGGCGCTGGTCGATACGCTGGGCCTCGTCAAGGAGGACTGGAACGGCTTCAACATCGTCCACATGGCTGCCAGCCGGATGGGCGGGCTGATGCTCGGCTATGCGCAGAAGTCGGGGATTTCCGCGCTGTATGACGCGAAGCTGACGTTCTTCCTGGGCGCGGACGAATGCGATTTCGGCGCGTTCGGCGGGTTTAAGGTCTATGTCGGCCATCACGGCGACAAGGGCGCGCACCATGCCGACGTGATCCTGCCCGGCGCCAGCTATGCCGAGAAGTCGGGTACCTGGGTCAATCTGGAAGGGCGCGTCCAGCGCGGCGAGCGCGCGGTGTTCCCGCCGGGCGACGCGCGCGAGGACTGGACGATCTTCCGCGCGCTGTCGGAACGGATGGGCAAGACGCTGGCGTTCGACACGCTGGGCGAATTGCGCGCGGCGATGGCGCTGGACTGCGCCGACCTGGCCGAACCGGGCCTCGTCACCTTCCCGTGGAGCGTGCCGTCGCTGTCGAGCACCGCCGAGGGCGTGATGCAGGGCTATCCGATCAAGGACTTCTACCTCACCAACGCGATCTGCCGCGCGTCGCCGACGATGCAGCGGTGTTCGGCGGAACTGATCCATGGCGAGACGTTCGCGGAGGCGGCGGAGTGACCGCGTTCTTCAACACCACCGTCGGGCTGCCCTATGGCTTCGCCTGGTTCCTGGCGACGATCATCGGCATCCTGCTGATCGCGCTGCCGCTGATGCTGGCGGTCGCGATGATCATCTATGCCGATCGCAAGATCTGGGCGGCGATGGCGCTGCGCCGCGGGCCGAACGTGGTCGGCCCGTTCGGGCTGCTCCAGTCGTTCGCGGACGGGCTGAAGGTGTTCCTTCAGGAAACGATCGTCCCGGCCGCGTCGAACAAGGCGCTGTTCCTGCTGGCGCCGATCATCACCTTCACGGTCGCGCTGATCGTCTGGGCGGTGGTGCCGTTCCAAGTCGGCGTCGTGCTGGCCGACATCAACGTCGGGCTGCTGTACGTCCTGGCCGCCTCGTCGCTGGGGGTGTACGGCATCATCCTGGCGGGCTGGGCGTCGAACTCCAAATATCCGTTCTTCTCCGCGATCCGCGCCGCGGCGCAGATGGTCAGCTATGAAGTGGCGATCGGCTTCGTCATCATCTCGGTGGTGATGTGGGCGGGATCGTTCAACCTGACCGCGATCGTCGAGGCGCAGAAGGGGCTGTACGGCTTCGTCAACGGCTTCGGCTTCAACCCGCTGCTGTTCCCGATGGCGGTGGTGTTCCTGATCTCCGCGCTGGCGGAGACGCAGCGCGCGCCGTTCGACCTGACCGAGGCGGAGAGCGAACTGGTCGCGGGGTACCAGACCGAATATTCGTCGATGGCGTTCGCGCTCTACTGGCTGGGCGAATATGCCAACGTGCTGCTGATGTGCGCCCTGAACGCGACGCTGTTCTGGGGCGGATACCTGCCGCCGTTCGACTGGGCGCCGCTGTACGTCGTGCCGGGGATCATCTGGCTGTTCGCGAAGATTCTGTTCTTCTTCTTCGTGTTCTCGTGGATCAAGGCGACGGTGCCGCGTTACCGCTACGACCAGCTGATGCGGCTGGGGTGGAAGGTGTTCCTGCCGCTGTCGCTGTTCTGGGTATTCCTGGTGTCCGGCGTCCTCATGTTGATGCGCGTGGGAGTGTAAAATGGGTATCGCGCAGACGATCAAGGCGTTCACGCTCTGGGAGTTCGTGAAGGCGCATGCGCTTACGCTGAAGTATTTCTTCAAGCCGAAGGCGACGATCAACTATCCGTTCGAGAAGAACCCGCTGTCCCCGCGTTTCCGCGGCGAACATGCGCTGCGCCGCTATCCGAACGGCGAGGAACGCTGCATCGCGTGCAAGCTGTGCGAGGCGGTGTGCCCGGCGCAGGCGATCACGATCGAGGCCGAGCCGCGCGACGACGGCAGCCGCCGCACGACGCGCTACGACATCGACATGACCAAGTGCATCTATTGCGGCCTGTGCCAGGAAGCGTGCCCGGTCGATGCGATCGTCGAGGGGCCGAACCTGGATTTCGCGACCGAGACGCGTGAGGAGCTGATCTACGACAAGGCCAAGCTGCTCGACAACGGCGACCGCTGGGAACGCGCGATCGCGGCGAACCTTGCCGCCGACGCGCCGTACCGGTAGGCGCTCGCGTGGGTTCGGGGGCCGACATGATTCTCTCAACTGTCGCCGCAGCGAAAGCTGCGGCCTCGTGCCGCAGGGGCGCATCCTTTTCGCCAAAGACCCCAGCCTGCGCTGGGGTGACGGAGCTGGTTCGGTGATCCAGGCCATCGCCTTCTATCTGTTCGCCGCCGTGGTGCTGATTTCCGGTGCGATGACGATTTCGTCGCGCAACCCGGTGCATTCGGTGCTGTGGCTGATCCTGGCGTTCTTCAACGCCGCCGGCCTGATGGTGCTGGTCGGCGCCGAGTTCATCGCGATGCTGCTGGTGATCGTCTATGTCGGCGCGGTCGCGGTGCTGTTCCTGTTCGTCGTGATGATGCTGGACATCGACTTCGCCGAGCTGCGCGCCGGATTCGTCCGCTATTTCGGGATCGGGCTGGTGCTGGCGGTGGCGCTGGTGTGCGAGATCCTGATCGGCGTGTTCGCGTGGAGCGCCGGCGGGATCGACCTGGCGCGCCGCGCCGCGCCCAGCGAGGCGACGGTGCCGAATATCGTCCAGATCGGCAACCTCTTGTACTCGCGCTACCTGTTCGTGTTCGAGGGTGCCGGTCTGGTGCTGCTGGTCGCGATGATCGGCGCGATCGTGCTGACGCATCGCGAACGGTCGGGCGCGCGCTACCAGAATATCGCGCGGCAGATCGCGCGGCGTCCGCAGGATGCGACACGCAACATGAAGCCCGACGTGGGCCAGGGGGTACAGCTGTGACGGGTGGCGTCGGCCTGATCCATTACCTCGTCGTGGCGGCATTGCTGTTCACGATGGGCGTGCTGGGCATCTTCCTCAACCGCAAGAACATCATCGTCATCCTGATGGCGATCGAGCTGATCCTGCTGGCGGTGAACATCAACCTCGTCGCCTTTTCCGCCGCGTTGCAGGACCTGGTGGGGCAGGTGTTCGCGATGTTCGTGCTGACCGTGGCCGCGGGCGAATCCGCGATCGGCCTGGCCATCATCGTCATCTTCTTCCGCGGCCGCGGCTCGATCTCGGTCGACGATCCCAGCCGGATGAAGGGGTAAGATTTCCGTGACCTCGATCCTCTTCATCGTCTTCCTGCCGCTGGTCGCGGCGATCGTCGCCGGCTTCGCCAACAAGTCGTTCGGCGCGACGCTGCCCAAGGTGGTGACGACCGGCGCGCTGTTCGTATCGTGCGCGCTGTCGTGGCCGGTGTTCATCGGCTTCCTGTCGGGCAGCAGCGCAGCGACCGTGACGCCGGTGCTGCACTTCATGACCTCCGGCACGTTCGACGTGTCCTGGGCGCTGCGCGTCGACGCGCTGACCGCGGTCATGCTGGTGGTGATCACCAGCGTCTCGGCGCTCGTTCACCTCTACAGCTGGGGCTATATGAGCGAGGAGCCGGACCAGCCGCGCTTCTTCGCCTATCTGTCGCTGTTCACCTTCGCGATGCTGATGCTGGTGACCGCGGACAATCTGATCCAGATGTTCTTCGGCTGGGAAGGCGTGGGCTTGGCCAGCTACCTGCTGATCGGTTTCTGGTTCAGGAAGCCGAGCGCCAATGCCGCGGCGATCAAGGCGTTCGTCGTCAACCGCGTCGGCGACCTGGGCTTCATGCTCGGCATCTTCGGCACCTATCTGGTGTTCGACACCGTCTCGATCCCTGCCATCCTGGCCGCCGCGCCGACGATGGCCGGATCGACGATCGGTTTCCTGTGGTTCCGCGCGGATACGATGACCGTCATCTGCCTGCTGCTGTTCGTCGGCGCGATGGGCAAGTCGGCGCAGCTGGGGCTGCACACCTGGTTGCCCGACGCGATGGAGGGGCCGACCCCGGTGTCGGCGCTGATCCATGCCGCGACGATGGTCACCGCGGGCGTGTTCATGGTGTGCCGCCTGTCGCCGATGTTCGAGATGTCGCCGACCGCGATGGGGTTCATCACCTTCATCGGCGCCGCGACCTGCCTGTTCGCCGCGACCGTCGGCACGACGCAGACCGACATCAAGCGCGTGATCGCCTATTCGACCTGTTCGCAGCTGGGCTATATGTTCTTCGCTGCGGGCGTCGGCGCCTATGGCGCGGCGATGTTCCACCTGTTCACGCATGCCTTCTTCAAGGCGCTGCTGTTCCTGGGTGCCGGCTCCGTCATCCATGCGATGCACCACGAACAGGACATGCGCTATTACGGCGGGCTGCGGAAGGCGATCCCGGTCACCTTCTGGGCGATGCTGCTCGGCACGCTGGCGATCACCGGAGTCGGCATCTACGGCATCGGCGGGTTCGCGGGCTATCATTCGAAGGACGCGATCATCGAGGTCGCCTGGGCGGGCGGCGCGCCGGTGGCGTCGATGGTGGGCGTGTTCGCGGCGCTGCTGACCAGTTTCTATTCGTGGCGACTGATGTTCCTGACCTTCTGGGGCGAACCGCGCTGGGCGGCGTCGGAGCATATCCAGCATGCGATCCACGACGCGCATGGCCATGGCCACGACGACCACGCGCATGCGCATGACGACCATGCCCATGCGCCTGACGGGCACGCGAACGGCCATGACGACCATGCCGCCGAGGCGCATCACGGCGTCGCGGCGCAGGAAGATGCCGGCCATGCGCCGCACGTCGACGCGCGCGGTTTCAACGAGATGCCGAAGGGTACCGGCGGCTATCACCCGCACGAAAGCCCGCTGGTGATGCTGATCCCGCTGATCCTGCTGTCGGTCGGCGCGGTCGCGGCCGGGTTCGTGTTCCACGGCTTCTTCATCGACCCGGAAACCGCGGGCGGCTTCTGGAAGGGCGCGTTGTTCTTCAACGAGCATCTGATGCACGAGATGCACGAGGTGCCGCTGTTCGTGAAACTGTCGGCGACGGTGGTGATGCTGACCGGGCTGCTGATCGCCTGGGCCGCGTACATCCGCTCGCCGTCGTTCCCGGCGAAGTTCGCGGACACGTTCCAGCCGATCTACCAGTTCCTGCTGCGCAAATGGTATTTCGACGAGCTGTACAATTTCCTGTTCGTCCGCCCCGCCTTCGCGATCGGCCGCGTGCTGTGGCACCGCGGGGACGAAGGGACGATCGACCGCTTCGGGCCGAACGGATCGGCCTGGGTGGTGCAACTGGGCAGCCGGGTCGCCGGCCGCCTGCAAACCGGATATGTCTATACCTATGCCTTCGTCATGCTGATCGGGCTTACCGCCGCGATCACCTGGGCGATCGCGGGCTGAGGGGGTCAGTAACGTGTCGTTCCCGATCCTGTCGCTGATGCTCGCGATCCCGGCCGTCGCCGCGGTCGCCTGCCTCTTCCTTTCGGCCTCCGCCGCGCGCTGGACCGCGCTGGCGGCGACGCTGATCGACCTTGCGCTGGGCGTGGTGCTGTGGACGTCGTTCGACGTCGGCGGCGCGCAGTGGCAGTTCGTCGAATATGCGCCGGTGTTCGGGCGCTTCGCCTGGGCGCTGGGCATCGACGGCTACGCCCTGCTGCTGATCGCGCTGTCGGTGTTCCTGATGCCGATCTGCATCGGCGCGAGCTGGCAGGCGATCGAGAAGCGCGTGCCGGAATATATGGCGGCGTTCCTGCTGACCGAGGTGCTGATGATCGGCACCTTCGCTGCGCAGGACCTGTTCCTGTTCTACATCTTCTTCGAAGCCGGCCTGATCCCAATGTTCCTGATCATCGGCATCTGGGGCGGGGTGAACCGCATCTATGCGTCGTACAAGTTCTTCCTGTACACGCTGCTGGGTTCGCTGCTGATGTTCATCGCGATGCTGTACATGAGCATCACCGCGGGCACGACGAGCATCCCGGTGCTGCTCAACTACGACTTCCCGCCGCAAGTGCAGACGTGGCTGTGGCTGGCCTTCTTCGCCTCGTTCGCGGTGAAGATGCCGATGTGGCCGGTCCACACCTGGCTGCCCGACGCGCACGTGCAGGCGCCGACCGCGGGGTCGGTGATCCTGGCGGGCGTGCTGCTGAAGCTGGGCGGCTACGGCTTCCTGCGGTTCAGCCTGCCGATGTTCCCGGAAGCGTCGGCGAGCCTGGTCTGGCTGGTGTTCGGGCTGAGCGCGGTGGCGGTGATCTACACCAGCCTCGTCGCGCTGGTGCAGTCGGACATGAAGAAGCTGATCGCCTATTCCTCGGTCGCGCACATGGCGATCGTGACGATCGGGCTGTTCGCGTTCAACGCGCAGGGGATCGAGGGCGCTATGATGGTGATGCTGGGCCACGGCCTGGTATCGGGCGCGCTGTTCCTGTGCGTCGGCGTCATCTACGACCGGCTGCACACGCGCGAGATCAGCCGCTACGGTGGGCTGGCGATCAACATGCCGCGCTATGCGATCCTGTTCCTGCTGTTCACGATGGCGTCGATCGGGCTGCCGGGCACCAGCAACTTCGTCGGCGAATTGCTGAGCCTGATGGGCACGTACAAGGTGTCGACCACGATCGCGCTGCTGTGCACGACCGGCATCATCCTGGGCGCGGCGTACATGCTGTACCTGTACCGCCGCGTGGTGTGGGGCGAGATCACCTCCGAGGAAGTGCGCGCGATGCCCGACCTGTCGGGGCGCGAGCTGTGGCTGCTGGTGCCGATCGCGGCGGCGGTGCTGTGGATGGGCGTCTATCCCGAAAGCTTCCTGGCGCCGATGCGCAAGGATACGCAGATCCTGCTGGCGCGGATCGAGCGTGCGACGCCCGCGGGGGATTCGCGCCCGACCAAGGGCACCGGGATCGTTCCCGTCGCCCACGCCGAAACGCCCGCCACGGGCCATGAAGCGCCGGGGAGTGCGCACTGATGGATTACGCCGCCAATCTTGCGATGACCCTGCCGGAACTGGTGCTGGCGCTGGGGGCGATCGCGCTGATGCTGGTCGCCGCCTGGGGTGGCCCGGCCGCGACCCGCGCGGTGTCGTGGACGGCGGTGGTGGTACTGGCGGGCGCGTGCATCGCGCTGACCGGCCCCGCGTCGTCGGGCGGATCGGCGTTCTACGGCATGTATCGCGCCGATGCGTTCGCCGCCTTCGCCAAGGTGCTGATCTATGCCGCCGCGGCGGTGTCGATCATCATGGCGCCCGATTTCTTCAAGCGGACTGCGGGCGACAACCTGCGCCCCGAATATCCGGTGCTGATCCTGCTGTCGGCATGCGGCATGGGGATCATGGTGTCCGCGTCCGACCTGCTGATGCTGTACGTCGGGCTGGAGCTGCAGAGCCTCGCCGCCTACGTGCTGGCCAGCTTCATGCGGCAGGACACGCGCTCGGCGGAGGCGGGCCTGAAGTATTTCGTGCTCGGCGCGCTCGCCTCCGGCATCCTGCTGTACGGGATCAGCCTGGTCTATGGCTTCACCGGATCGACGCTGTTCGACGAGGTCGCGGGCGCCTATGCCGCCGCGCCGCTGACCGGCAACGGCAAGGCGATCGGGCTGCTGTTCGGGCTGGTGTTCGTGTTCGCGGGGCTGGCGTTCAAGATGTCGGCGGTGCCGTTCCACATGTGGACGCCCGACGTGTACGAAGGCGCGCCGACCCCAGTGACCGGCTTCTTCGCGTCCGCGCCCAAGGTCGCGGCGATGGCGCTGGGCGTGCGCGTCGCGGTGGAGGCGATGGGCCCGGCGCACGACCAGTGGCGGCAGATCGTGATCTTCGCCGCGCTCGCCTCGATCCTGCTCGGCGCGGTCGCCGCGATCGGGCAGCAGAACATCAAGCGGCTGCTCGCCTATTCGTCGATCAACAACGTCGGCTTCGCGCTGATCGGCCTTGCCGCGGGTACGCCGGAGGGCGTCGCGTCGGTAATGACGTATATGGCGATCTATATCGTCATGACGCTGGGCAGCTTCCTGGTGGTGTTGCAGATGCGTGACGAGGACGGTCAGCCGGTCGAGACGATCGCGAGCCTGGCGGGGCTGTCGCGGTCGCGTCCCGGTCTGGCGGCGGCGCTGGCGATGTTCATGTTCTCGCTGGCCGGCATTCCGCCGCTGTTCGGCTTCTACGCCAAGTTCGCGGTCTTCTATGCCGCGGTCGAGGCGGGGCTGTTCCCGCTGGCGGTGGTCGGTATCGCGATGAGCGTGATCGGCGCTTATTACTACCTGCGCATCGTCAAGACGATGTACTTCGACGAACCCACGGCGCCCTATGGCCGCGGTGACGCGGTGGAGGGCGGCTTGATCGCGGTGGCGGCGGTCATCATCTCGCCGCTCGGCTACCTGCTGATCCCGGCGCTGACCGCCTGGACGCTCGCCGCCGCGAACAGCCTGTTCTAAGCCGCTTCGTGCCCCGTATCGTCACCGTCGCGCAGACGGGGTCGACCAACGCCGACCTGCTGGCGATCGCGCGCGACGGCGGCGGCGAAGAGGGGCTGTGGCTGCGCGCCGAACGCCAGACGCAGGGGCGTGGGCGGCAGGGGCGGGCGTGGCAGTCGCCCGTCGGCAATCTCTACGCCAGCACGCTGGTGCGCGTCGCGCCGGGCGATCCGCCCCCCCCCACGCTCGCGCTGGTCGCGGCGGTGGCGGTGGAGGAGGC
>NZ_LSJO01000223.1:0-4219 GCF_001556735.1 Sphingomonas sp. CCH9-F2
GCCCATGGCGACGCCAGCCGCCACGAACGCAGCAAGCAGGACCAGCCAGGAACGGAACAGGTGCGGCACCATCCGCTGCCCCCTAGCAGCGCGGAGGCAAAGGGAAGGTAAATACCCGGATGACCGGCGAAATTTCGCGCGTGCAGATGACCGCAAAAGAAAACGGGCCGGGTGCGGCACCCGGCCCGTTCGTCAACAGCGCCTTTCGGTCGGCGCCGGGGGCGTCAGCCGGCCTCGACCGGCGCGGCCTTGCCACCTTTCTTCTTGCCCGGCTTCTTCGGCGCGGCCGGTTCGATCGCGAAGGTGAGCGCGCCGTCCTTCAGATGCACGGTCACCTCGCCGCCGTGCACCAGCTTGCCGAACAGCAGTTCCTCGGCCAGCGGCTGCTTGATCTTCTCCTGGATCAGGCGCCCCATCGGGCGCGCGCCGTACAATTTGTCATAGCCCTTCTCGGTCAGCCACTTCTTGGCCTCCTCATCCAGCTTGATATGGACGTCACGGTCGGCCAGCTGCAGCTCCAGCTGGAGGATGAACTTGTCGACGACGCGCGCGACCACCTCGGTCGGCAGATAGCCGAACGGCACGATCGCATCGAGGCGGTTGCGGAATTCCGGCGTGAACATCCGCTGCACCGCCTGCTCGTCCTCACCCTCGCGAGTCAGGTTGCCGAAGCCGACCGTCTCGCGCGCCATGTCGGACGCGCCCGCATTGGTCGTCATGATGAGGATGACGTTGCGGAAATCGACGGTCTTGCCGTGCTGGTCGGTCAGGCGGCCGTTGTCCATCACCTGCAACAGGATGTTGAACAGATCGGGATGCGCCTTCTCGATCTCGTCGAGCAGCAGCACGCAATGCGGGTTCTGGTCGACCGCATCGGTCAACAGCCCGCCCTGGTCGAACCCGACATAGCCCGGGGGCGCACCGATCAGCCGGCTGACCGAGTGCCGCTCCATATATTCGCTCATGTCGAACCGCTGGAGCGGGATGCCCAGGATCGTCGACAATTGCTTGGCCACCTCGGTCTTGCCGACGCCGGTCGGGCCGGTGAACAGGTAGTTGCCGATCGGCTTTTCCGGTTCGCGCAGCCCCGCACGCGCCAGCTTGATCGCCGACGCCAGCTTCTCGATCGCGACATTCTGCCCGAACACGACCCGCTTCAGGTCGGTTTCCAGCGTCTCCAGCTGCTTCTTGTCGTCGGTCGACACGCTTTTCGGGGGGATGCGCGCCATGGTGGCGATCACCGCCTCGATCTCCTTGGGGGTGATCGTCTTCTTGCGCTTCGACGGCGGCACCAGCATCTGCATCGCGCCCACCTCGTCGATCACGTCGATCGCCTTGTCGGGCAGCTTGCGGTCGTTGATGTAGCGCGCCGACAGTTCCACCGCGCTCTTGATCGCATCGGGCGTGTACTTGACGCTGTGATGCTCCTCGAACGCGGAGCGCAGGCCCGCCAGGATCTTGATCGTGTCCTCGATCGTCGGTTCGTTGACGTCGATCTTCTGGAACCGGCGCAGCAGCGCGCGGTCCTTCTCGAAGTGGTTGCGGAACTCCTTGTAGGTGGTCGATCCGATACAGCGGATCGTACCGCCCGACAGCGCCGGCTTGAGCAGGTTCGACGCGTCCATCGCGCCGCCGCTGGTCGCGCCTGCGCCGATGACGGTGTGGATTTCGTCGATGAACAGCACCGCGTCGGGCAGCTTTTCCAGCTCGTTGACGACCGCCTTCAGCCGCTCCTCGAAATCGCCGCGATAGCGGGTGCCCGCCAACAACGCGCCCATGTCGAGCGAATAGATGACGGCGGGCTTCAGCACGTCGGGCACGTCGCCCTCAACGATCTTGCGCGCCAGCCCCTCGGCGATCGCGGTCTTGCCGACGCCCGGATCGCCCACGTACAGCGGGTTGTTCTTCGACCGGCGGCACAGGATCTGCACCGTGCGGTCGACCTCCGCCGACCGCCCGATCAGCGGATCGACCTTGCCGATCTTGGCCTTTTCGTTGAGGTCGACGGTGAACTGCTTGAGCGCGCTTTCGCCCTTCTTGCCGCCCGCCTCGGCCTTTTCCTTCTTCTCCTCCTCGGCGGCGCCCTTCACGCTCGTCGCTTCGGGCGTGGCATTTCCCTTGCCGACGCCGTGGCTGATATAGCTGACCGCATCCAGCCGGCTCATGTCCTGCTGCTGCAGGAAATAGACCGCGTAGCTTTCTCGTTCGGAAAACAGCGCGACCAGCACGTTGGCGCCGGTCACCTCGTCGCGGCCGGACGACTGGACGTGCAGGATCGCGCGCTGGACCACGCGCTGGAAACCGCTGGTCGGCGACGGATCGGTCGCGGCATCGACCTTCAGCGCGCCCAGCTCGGTGTCGAGATAATGCGCGACCGTGGTCTTCAGCTCGCCCGTGTCCACCCCGCACGCGGTCATCACCTGGCTGGCGTGCTCGTCATCGATGAGCGCGAGCAGCAGGTGTTCCAGCGTCGCATATTCGTGGCGGCGCGAGGAAGCGGCCTCGAGCGCCTTGTGCAGCGTGGTCTCGAGGGCGCTGGCGAATGAAGGCATTACGATACTCCTAGCAGGCGGCACGCAGGGGACATGCCGCCTTTCACACGAATGTCGTGATCGACGGGCCGCGCATCAAGCGCCCCCCGGTCAGGCGCGGGGAATGTCGCACCGCCGGCCGGCCGGGACCGCCGCGTCGGTGCGGAAACGCTCACCGCCTGAACAGCGCGTCGGCGCTGGCCCGGTGGGTGACCGCGCCGTCGATCTTGCGGCGGGTGCGCGCGATCTCCGCCTCCAGCGCCTTCACCCGCGCCTCCAGCTCGGCCACCGACAGGCGATCGAGATCCTGCGCAATCAGCGCGGTCAGCGGGTCGTCGGGCCGCGGTCCAAGGATGTCGTCCAGGTCCACATGACGAACGTTGACCGGCCGCGGCGCCAAGTCAATAAGGCGATCGACCAGCCGCACGAGGGGGACGGGCGAGGCGATGAGCGACGGACCACAGACGATGCGGGCGATCGATCCGGAAGCGGTCGGCGGACCGGAGGTCTTGCGCGTCGTGGAGCGCCCGATCCCCGTCGCCGACGCGGACGAGGTGCTGATCCGCGTCGCCGCCGCCGGGGTGAACCGCCCCGACGTGATGCAGCGTCGCGGCCTCTACCCGCCGCCGCCGGGGGCGCCCCCGATCCCCGGGCTGGAGGTGTCGGGCACCGTCGTTGCATTGGGCAGCGGGGCCGAGCCGGCGCTGCTGGGTCAGCGGGTCTGCGCGCTGGTCGGGGGCGGCGGCTATGCCGATTATGTCCTCGCCCCCGCCGCGCAATGCCTGCCCGTCCCCGCTGCGCTGACGATGGTGGAGGCCGCCGCCATGCCGGAGACGCTGTACACGGTGTGGACCAACCTGTTCGAACGCGCCTTCGCGGTGGAGGGCGATACCGTGCTGGTCCATGGCGGCACGTCGGGGATCGGCACGATGGCGATCGCGCTGTCGCGATTGTTCGGGCTGGAGATCATCGTCACCGTCGGATCGGACGACAAAGCCCGGGCCGCCCGCGCGCTGGGCGCGAATCATGCGATCAATTACAAGATGGAGGATTTCGTCGAGCGGGTGAAGGAGATTACCGGCGGGCGCGGCTGCGCGGCGGTGCTCGACATGGTCGGCGGCGATTACGTGCCGCGCAACCTGAAATGCCTGGCGGACGACGGGCGCCACGTGTCGATCGCGGTACAGGGTGGCGCGAACGCGACCGTCCCGCTGTTCGAGATCATGCGGCGGCGGCTGACGCTGACCGGATCGACGCTGCGCGCGCGCGATGCGGGGTTCAAGGCGCTGGTCACCGACGAGATCGCGCGTACCGTCTGGCCGCATGTCGCCGAAGGCCGGTTGAAGCCGGTGATCGACCGCACCTTCCCGCTCGACCAGGCGGCGGACGCGCACCGCCGGATGGAGGCGGGCGACCATGTCGGAAAGATCGTGCTGACCGTCGAATGACGCCGACGGCGCGGAATGTCCGGGCGGCGAGCGCGCCGCCCGGGGGTAACGAGGCTTAGTTGCTGTCGCTGTCGTCGTCGCCGCCGGTGGCGACCAGCACGCCGACGGTCAGCGCCGCCAGGATGCCGATGCTGATCAGCGTCGTGCCCGGCACGGCGGCGCCGATCTTGCTCGACTTGGCGGCCGGCGCGGCGGCACGCGCGCTCTTGGCGACCGACAGCGACGCGGCCGGATTGGCGG
>NZ_LSJO01000224.1:0-8283 GCF_001556735.1 Sphingomonas sp. CCH9-F2
ATGCGCGAAAACCACGGTCAGTCTCTGGTTGCCGCTGGATGAAAGACTGGGGTCACGTCACCGCCGTCCCAGAATGAAGGCCAGTCGTGTAGTGGCTTCAACGCGACCCCATGGGGCGGTGTTTTCATTTCATATCTCCTTCCGTTGCTTTATCGGTGGAAATCTCCGCTGGTATGAGCGGCCAGAGATCCAAAATCTCTACCAACAAGTCCGCGCTGCCCTCGTACTGATGTAGCCAGCCCAGCACGCTCCTCCTGAGGCGCTGGACACGCTTGTTCCGTGCGGCTGCCACGTTAAGGGCACGCGCTTCTTCGATAGCGATGTGAGTGCGAAGGACGAACTCGTCCTTCCTTGCGGGATCGATTTTGATCCTCAGCTTTCCTTCGGACCACCGATGCCAGCGGCCACAGAAATAGAACGGCTGGCTTGCCGGACCGGACGATATACGGCCGGCGAGTTCGTCCGGGTTTGCTTCGAAATGCAAGCAGATCGATGCGTTGAGGACTTGCCTTACAAGCCCTTCAGACGTCGCGTCCGCAAGGAGGACAATTAGATTGTCTCCGTGGCTAGCCACGCGAACAGCGTCACCGACGGCGGCGACGTCCCGGAGGACGTTAGCCAACACCAGCTCAGCTGCGACGCTTGAGAGGGCGGAGCCTTCTGCGATGCCGCAGATGGACGAACTCGCCTGGGCGTGATGAGCCTTGTTCTCCAGGGGACCTATGAGAGCAGGCTTGAGGTACTTCGTACGAGCACGTGGCTTGAAGAAGACCTCATTCATGACCTTCCCTGGAAGGGGGAGGGCATCTGCCACACTGCTGTGCCTGATGGTGGCGAAGCAGCGGGGAATGTCTATTGTTACTACCCGGGCAGCAGTCGGCATGTTCTCACCGAGCCACTGCTCAAATTTGGGCCGTCCGCCGGTGCGCGGGCTCATAAACTGTGTCGCATAAGGAGTGCTGACGGCGTTCACGGCGGCAGCGGCAAGCAGCTCCTCAGCGAACTGAAATACATTCGCCTGAACGATGTATCTGTAACTGGTGCCGTCGCGCTTCGGTCTGGGAATGGCGACGGGGTTTCCGCCGCTGTATCGCCAGGCTGACGTCGACGCGGCAATCAGCGGAATTGCGATCAGGTCCTTGTCAGGTAGCTTCGAGAGCGGGCCATGCTTGCGCCGAAATGCCCTGGCAAAAGCGTGGGTCCGCGCGGAGGAGCTGGCGAGGTAACGCCGAACTGCGCGGCGTAGCTTCCCCGCCTTGCCCGCGCCGGCGAGAGCGGTGAGTGCCCGCCGCATCATCCGGTCACGAGATGCACAGGTCGCAATATACACGCGAGCCATATCGGCAGACGCAACCGGAGCCGGCTCGTCCCAGCAAATCGGCCATTTGCCTTGACTTGCAAGCGACGCGCAGAGGTGGTCCGAGATCACGGGCATCCCTTCCCACCGATCCTAATAGCGTGGGTCTTCTTAGCGGGCGTGCAGCTACCACCGATCCACCTAGACGATGCTTCGTCGTAACGAGAGCGAGGAGCATAGCTAACGGGGCGCGCGCGAGCAGCTTCGGACAGCGAATGCTTGCAAGCAGCCAGTCCGAGTGCCGCGGCCCGATCCATGACGCGAAGCATAGTGGCGTAGCTCCACGGTCTTCCGCTAGGTGCCTTTACCCCGTCGGCATTAAGTGCTTCCGCAATCGCGCGGACACAGACAATGCCCGCGGCCTGGCATTCGCGGATGAGCGGCGCGACTTGCCGGACATCGGCTTCGAACCCACGCCTGCGGTTGCCCGCCACCTTTACCTTGATCGTGACAGCCATCAGTTCGCTCCCCGGGGAAGACCGGCACGGCTGGCGATCCACGCGTCGAGGTCGGCACGATGATAGAAGGACGACTTGCCGATGATATGATGAACGGGGCCGCGCCCGTGACACGCCCAATGAGCGAGCGCACTGATAGACACACCGATGTAGATCGCGGCTTCGGCGCGGGTGAACAGGTTCGGGTCGAGCGGCCTGTTGAGGCGCAGCTTGCGCTTTCTATGGTGTACGTAGTCCGACACTTCGACCTCCAAGACGAAAGTGCAGGCCAACCAAACGAGCCCCATGCTCGTCACTCAAGAACCTGCGGTGCGGGGTATGACGCGAGCCGGGTACAAGCGCCCGGCTCTGGGTCCGCGCTCATCGGTCGGATGATGAGCTTCGTCTTAGCATGACCAAAGGTCGCTCTTCGTTTGCAGCACTACACCGCATGCGTCAACATGCTTTTGCATTGGTCGGCGCATCATACGCCAATCGGGCTACAATTTCATACGTGTTCGCTTACCCTTTTAACCGGCCTCCAATAACTCAAGCACGCTCACTTTGTGGCGCATCGCCTTGACGGCATTGTACATCACCTCAAGCGAAACGCCGTGACCATATCCCCCGCTCGTGGTCCCCTCGTCGTGCCCGATCACCTTGTCGATTACGTACTGCGGAACGAGCGCATCACGGAAAGCGTCCTCGGCGTTATGCCTCAGGCTGTGGAAGACGAGAGCGGGATCGCTCAGGCCAACCGCATCCATCAGGCGCCCGAACCACTTGCTGTATACCGTCGAGGCTTGACCATCCGCGCCCATCTTGATCTCGAAGAATAGCCGCTTTGACCTGCGATCTCGCCTCCGCTTCGACACGAATTCGGCAAAGCCCAAACCCATCACATCCGGGTGAAGCGGGATCTTTCGCACGCCAGCTTCCGATTTCACGTGCTTGGCGCTGTCGGACCCCGGAGGGCCCGCCCCGTCTTCTGTGATATGCAGATAGGGAATGTCTCCATCAACGTACACATCGGTCAGATGGAGCTGCACCAGTTCCCCGACACGCGCACCGCAATAAAAACCTAATATAGGGATCCAGAAATGGGCGTTCCGGATCTCGCGGCTACCCTTAACCAGAAGCCGACGGAAGCTTTGGCAACCCGTGAAGACGGGCGCCGAAAAGAGTATCGTCAGCTCTTCTGCTGAAAATGGACGCCTCTTTGGCCTTCCTTTCGTACGCTTGGACACCGCGACCTTGATGTTTTCGGCGGGATTATGGTCAACGTAGCCCTGTTCCGAACGACACCACCTGAAAAATGCCTGTGTCGGGACGAAAACTAATGCCGCCGTTGTATCGCTGATGCGATGCGCGGCATTTGCGGCCTGCCGTTGCAAGAACGTCTGCGTTGCATGACCACTGTTGCGCCGTAGGCGGATTACAGCATCGCGATAAGTACGAACGTCGGCGGTGGTGATTGTCGCCAGTAGCCGTTCAGCACCAAAGTGCTGCTGGAGGAAGCTGAGCCGGCTGACGCGGCTGCGGTGCGTCTTCGCCGTCCAACTCTTGCCCTTCGTCTCGAGATACTCGGATATGGCCTCACCGAGCGTTGGCCCCAGCACATCGCTTGTGCCATTAGCTCCGGGAGGAGACGCCCGGAAAAGTGGATCGACGGGCACAAACTCGGCAAGGCGGTCAGATGTCCGCAACTGCAGAAGGCGCTCTCGCTCGATCAGTGCTCTGGCAGCGCCGTCAAGGATATCATCGCGCCGGTCAGGGCTAAGATCGCCGAGCAACGTGCCGGTGGGCGCAAGTGCGCGAACCGCAACCTCGTGGACGGCAGCACCGAAATTGCCACAAGCGCGCTGCTCTCGCAAGCCTACCATCACTTCCGTGGAGCTATACAACTGCTCGTTGCGCTCCCAGTCGGAAAGACGCCCAGTGACGGACGCCTCGGTTTCGGCCGTCAGGTCGCGGAGCACCCCATTGATCCGAATGCGAACCTCATCCTTCGAAATTCCCAGCTTCACCATTTCGAAAACCTCAAACATTCGCGCAGCGTAAACCGCTGCCAACGTCCGGGCTCGGGTTAGTTGATATGTGCGCAATGACCGACGCACCTCCGTCAACCCGACCAGCGACCGAATGTCGTCCGGAACACGCACCCGAAGGTGAAAAATGCCGGATCGACGCTCTAGGTGCTGGACACGGGTTCCGGTCATGCCGGCGCATCCAAGATACAGCCCCACCACGTTCGGGCTGCCTCAGCCGATACAAGCCCTCGGCAAACGGGGAGCCCTCGACAGGCTCTTATGTAGCGGTCAGTGGAGCGATCATCGCTGCCCCTTTTGACCGGCATTTTTAAGTCGTTGTTTGTCCAGCATAAACTGGAAATATGGCGGAGACGGAGGGATTCGAACCCTCGGTACGGTTTCCCGTACGACGCTTTAGCAAAGCGTTGGTTTCAGCCACTCACCCACGTCTCCGGGTCACGGCGTGAGGCGGGGCTATAGCGAGCGCTTTCGGCGCGATCAATGCCTTGGTTGCGGCTTCCGTCGGTCGCGTTCGTGACTCGGATCGTCGTGCGTTCATTGTGGGGACAGGCTGCCGCAGGCTACAGTCGCCCGATCGGGTGGCGGGATGACGACATGACGGCAACGGGATACAGGGCGGGCAGCAAGGGCGTGGCGGTGACGCGCGCGCGGGTCGGACGGGCGGCGGCGCGCGCGGTGATGACGCTTGCCGCCGCGGCGGCGCTGACCGGCAGCGCGGTGGCGCAGGTGCGGACGATCGATCCCAACGCCGGGATCGACGCCGACGTCACCGGCACCGCCTCGCGCAGCCCCGCGCCGACGCCAGGCCCGTCCTACCCGCCGCCGACGGAGCCGGCCTATCCCGACGCGCCCGCCGCCGCGCCAGCGCCGCGCGCGACGCCCGCACCGTCCGCGAACCCGGAAACCCGCGCCGAAGCGACGACGCAGGCCGCCTCCACCTATCGCCGCGACGATCTGATCGCGGCCGGCGAAGGGGTGTTCGGCCGCGGCGCCGAGGGCTTCGCGCAGATCATCGAGAAGATCCTGAAGGATCAGGGCGAACCCAACGCCTATATCGCCGGGCGCGAGGCGTCGGGCGCGTTCGTGCTGGGGTTGCGTTACGGCTCGGGGGTGATGACGCACAAGGTGGAGGGGCAGCGCCCCGTCTACTGGACCGGACCGTCGGTCGGCTTCGACGTCGGCGGGGACGCCAACAAGGTGTTCGTGCTGGTGTACAACCTGTACGACACGCAGGACCTGTTCACGCGCTTCCCCGGCGCGGAGGGGCGGCTGTACTTCGTCGGCGGCTTTGCGGCGACCTATCTGCGCAAGGGCAATGTCGTCCTGATCCCGGTGCGGCTGGGGGTCGGCTGGCGCGCGGGCGTCAACGTCGGCTACATGAAGTTCACCGAAGAGTCGAAGTGGCTGCCGTTCTGATTTCCGCAACCGATCGCCCCGTTGGTCGTTGAAACGCCACGGTTCGACGCGAGAGGGTAACGAACGAATGCGCGCTCACGATGACGGCATGATGCTTTCTCCGCGGCTGTCCGATCTGCCGCGCGATGAGCGGATGGCGGCGCTGTACCAACGCGCGCAGCAGCGCAAGGCCGCGTGGCAGGCGATGCGCGTCCCCGCCGATGGTCTGTGGAGCCGCTGGTTCGGCCGCTGACCCTCGTCCTGCCTCCCGGCGGGGGTGGGACAAAATGTGCCAGTGACAGGCAAGGCGCGCGGCGATAGGCGAGCGACGTGTCCGCGCTCCGGCGCCTCCTGCGCCAACGCCTCATCGTCGCGTGCCTGATGGCAGCGGTGCTGGCGCTGAAGCTGCTGGTGCCGACCGGCTATATGATCGCCGCGGAAGCCGGGCAGGTCGATATCGTGCTGTGTCCCGGGACAATGCCGGCGCCACCCCCGGCCGGGCACCACGCGATGCCGGCGATGATGGGCGCGATGCAACAGCACGCCGCGACGGCCCACGACCATTCCGAGCACCGCGACCACCGCGAACATCCCGCCACGCAAATGCCCTGCGCGTTCGCCGGCCTGTCCGCCGCGGTGCTGAGCGCTGCCGACCCGGTATTGATCGTGGCGCTGCTCGCGTTCGTCATGGCGAGCGCGCTCGGCCCGATCCTGCTGCCGGCACCCTTCCCGTCCGCCTATCTGCGCCCGCCGTTGCGCGGTCCCCCCGCCCGCCTGACCTGACCACCATTGAGCAGCGCCGCCCGCGCTCGTGCGGGCGGCGCGTCGTTATGTCGCGCCCGCGCACGGTTCCGCCGCGCCGGGCCGGTCAAGGTTGATCCATGTCCCGACACCATCATTCGGTCGGCGCCGCCGCGCGCTGCCTGCTGCCCGTCCTGTTCGCCGCGCTTCCGCTCGCCGCCCGTGCGGAGGAACATCCCGCCGCCGAGGCGCCTGATCGCGCCGCCGACATCACCGTCATCGGCGAGCGTGACCCCACGCGGCTCGATGTCCCCACGCCCACCGTCAGCCGTCTGGGCCTGACCCCGCGCGAAACCCCCGCGACGCTCGACGTCGTCACGCAGGCGACGATGCAGGCGAAGGGGCTGCGCACCGCGGTGGAGGTGTATGACAGCACCCCCGGCGTCGTCGCCGGGCTGCTCCCCGGCGAACCGGCCAGCGCGTCGATGCGCGGCTTTTCGACGGGCGCGGTCTCCTATCTGTTCGACGGGATGCGCATCGCCGATTCGACGATCCTCAACCGCAATTACGACAGCTTCGCCTTCGACCGGATCGAGGTGCTGAAGGGCCCCGCGTCGATCCTGTACGGCGACGGCGCGCTGGCCGGCGCGATCAACCTGGTGCCCAAAAAGCCGACTACCGACGCGCGCCATGTCGACGCGCTGGCCAGCTACGGCAGCTTCGACAGCTGGCGGCTGGGCGCCGGCATCAACCAGCCGCTCGGCACCACCGCGGCGCTGCGCAGCGACCTGTCGGCATCGCGCAGCGGCGGCTATGTCGACGATACACGGACGCGCACGCTGCAATCCACCAACAGCCTGGCGTTGAACCCCACGTCGCGGCTGTCGGTACTGCTGGCATTCGACTATTTCGGCGAACGCAATCGCACCCCCTATCAGGGCGCACCCTTGCTGCCCGCCGCGGTCGCACGCGATCCGTCGGATGTGGTCCACAGCACCGCCGGGCTGGTGCTCGACCGCGCGATCCGCGACCGCAACTACAATGTCACCGACGGGCGCGCCGATTCGGACGCTTACTGGGGCCGCGCGCGCATCGCCTGGACGCTGGCGGACGGCTGGACGCTGACCGACGAGGCGAATCTGTATCGCGGCGACCGCACGTGGGAGAATTCGGAGGATTTCACCTACAACCCCGCCACCGCGCTGTTCGACCGCTCCACCACGAAGATCACCCACGATCACGACAGCTGGTCGAACCGCGCCTTCCTGACCGGCGACACGACCATTGCCGGGCTGCGCAACCGCGTGAACGTTGGCGCGGAATATAATGAGGCGCATTTCATCACCCACCGCCGCTTCGGCACCACCACGTCGGTGTCGCCGTTCGCGCCGGTGCGCGGCACCTTCCCCGCCGACGTCGCCGCCAATTTCCCCGGCGCCGGCAACCGTGCCGACTTCACCTCGCGCGTCGCCAGCTGGGCTGTGTTTGCGGAGGACGCGCTGAACCTCACCGATCGCTGGCTGCTCCTCGCGGGTCTGCGCCACGACACGATCGATCTCGACCGCCGCGTCGACGACCTCAACCAGGGGACGACACAGCGGTTCGGGCGCCGGTTCCACGCACTGTCGGGACGGATCGGCAGCGTCTATGACGTCGCGCCGACGACGCAGCTCTATGCGCAATACAGCCATGCGATCACCCCGGTCGGCTCGCTGCTGCTGTCGAACGTGCTGCGCGCCAGCGTCGATCTGACGCGCGGCGATTCGGTGGAAGGCGGGGTGAAGACCAGCCTGTTCGGCGACCGGCTGGCGCTGACCGCAGCGGGTTACTGGATCCGGCAGAGCGGCATCCTGACCCGTAATTCCACCCTTCCGTCGGTACAGGTGCAGGGCGGCGTGCAATCGTCGCGCGGGGTGGAACTGTCCGCGGTCGGCACGCTGTCGCGCCACTGGACGCTGGACGCCAATGCCGCCTTGCTGCGCGCCCGGTTCGACGAACTGACCGGCGCGGGCGATGTCGACCTGACCGGCAAGCGCCCGGTCAACGTGCCGCAACGGCTGGCCAATCTGACGCTCGCCTATCACGCCGATGCGCTGCCGCTGACGGTCAGCGGCTCGCTGCGGCATGTCGGTGATATCTATACCAGCACCGCGAACACCGTTCGCGTCGACGGCTATACGCTGCTGGATGCGGGGATCGCCTATCGCCTGCCGCAGGCGACGGTGTCGCTGCGCGTGCGCAACATCGCCGATCGCTTCTACGCTTACTGGTCGGGCTATAGCGCGACGCAGGTCTATGTCGG
>NZ_LSJO01000225.1:0-450 GCF_001556735.1 Sphingomonas sp. CCH9-F2
GTCCACGGCGGGGGATGCGGCGCGGGCGTTCGGGACGCTCCAGTACCTGCCCAGCGGCGCGGCTGGCGATTTCGCCACCAACGGCGCCGACCGGCTGATCGACCTGGTCCAGAGCCTGCGCGCGCCGTACCGGCAGGGTGCGGCGTTCGTGATGAACGCGACGACCGCGGCGCGCATCCGCAAGTTCAAGACCGCCGACGGCCAGTTCCTGTGGCAGCCCAGCCTGACCACCGGACAGCCCGCGACGCTGCTGGGCTATCCGGTGGTGGAGGCCGAGGACATGCCCGACATCGCCGCCAACAGCCTGTCGATCGCGTTCGGCAATTTCCGCATCGGCTACCTGATCGCGGAGCGCGCCGAGACCAACATCCTGCGCGATCCGTACACGAACAAGCCGTTCGTCACCTTCTACGCCACCAAGCGCGTCGGCGGGTGCGTGTCGAACAGCGA
>NZ_LSJO01000226.1:0-8431 GCF_001556735.1 Sphingomonas sp. CCH9-F2
ACGGGGTCCCTTTTGGACGCCGATAGGGGGTCCTTTTTGGACGCCGATTGACAGGCTGTCGGCCGCTACCGCATCCTCGCCTACCACTGTAACGCCATTCTGGGCCAGATCGAGTGGTGGAACGATCAGGTCGCGAAGGAACGCCGTGCCGCACGGCGGGACCTCGCTGCTGTACTGAAAGCCCGCCGAAGCAAAAAATAAGGGGACGCACCGACGCCTGTATTTGGGCAGCGGCAGATGAATGGGCCGCTGAGACGACGGGGAGCTGAGGGGCGGGGGCTCCTCCGCTCACGACCAGACTTCGGCGGCCGCTGCGCGTATCCGCAACGGCCGCCGAAGCCAGGGTTCAGGGAGCGAGGAAGCGACGTTCGATCCGGGCGATCGGGTCGTCACTGTCATCCGGGTAAATCGAAATCCCGTCGTCGATCGGAATGGGGTCGGTGATGAGGTCGATCTCAAAGGGACGCCCGTCCCCGAGGGTCAGCGTTGTAACGCCACACTCGGTCACAGCATGGAGGACCACGGCCGTGCCGGCTCCCAACAGGCTGCTGGCGACCTCGATAACCTCGCCGCCGGGTTCAGCGAAGGCGATATAGACGCTCAGGCGATTACGATGGTCTACGGTCATTTGCCCTTCCTCGCGTTCGCCTTCACCCGGCCGACGATCTCGGTGACGATATCCGCCCAGGAGATCGTGCCAGTTGCAGTACGCAGTCGGGTCCAATCGACGGAGTCGAACCGGAGCCGATCGAGGCTGCGTTTCAGCGCCTGAAGGTTCGCGCCTTCTCCGTAGCGGCCGCCAACCGTCGCGGGGACATGGCCGCACAACTGATCGAGCACGCGCTCCTGCACATCGGCGCCGCGCCCCTCGTCCTTGAAGCGGTGGCGCAGCGAGTGGAAGACCAGCCGCGCATCTGTACTGACGACGGCATTGATGTAGCGGTTGAGCCGGCGGCTGGCTTCCTTGGTCAGTTTACCGAAGGTGCTGGGGCGGAGATCGGGAAAGAGTAGCTCGCTCCCGACGTCCTTCAGCGCGCTCACGTAGCGCTCGAAGCCGAGCGTCAGGACATGCTCGTGGATCGGGATGATCCGCCGCGAGCCCGTCGTCTTCACGCTTTTCTCGGGCAGGTTCGGATCGGCCTCGGCATCCATCAGATCGTCGATGTCGATGTAGAGGATGCCACCATCGGCCTTCACGTCCTGGACGCGCGCCTGTCCGACTTCCTCGAGCCGGGCACCGGAAGTTAGCCCGAGCAGGAACAGCCAGTAGAGCGTCACGTCGCTGACGTCGGTGCGCCGGTCGAGCAGGCGATCCGGCCGCACGAACAGGTCGGACGCGAACAGCTGTGCCAGTTCGCCGGGCATGAAGCTGCGGCGACCCCGCGCCACCCGGCTGAAGCCGGTGATCTTCACCCCGGTGCCGGCATTCTGTGAAATCCAGCGCTGCTGATGCGCGAAGCTGAGCAGCGCCTGGATCGATCCGACCCGCTTCTTCAACGTCGGCGGACTGACGCGCGGCGTGCCGCTATGCGCATGGCGCGCCAGGCGCTCGTTGAAGGGCAGGGCGCGGTCCGCGCGCGGCATGGTCGCGGGCAGATTCTTTGCCTCGTCGCGATAATCCATCAGCATGTCGGAGGTGAAGGATTCGACCGGGATGTCGCCGAGATAGTCGATCAGATCTTCGGTCGCGCGCTCCACCTCGACATAGGACTGAGGCCGGGGCGCGTTCTCCTTGTTCCACAATTGCAGCAGCTCGCGGAAGCGGAGGTCCGGTCGCAGCCGCGGCTTGACGGCGATGCGGCGGGGTGCAGCGATGTCGGCGCGCAGGCGCTCATTGTCCTCTAGGACGCGGGCGTTCCACGCCTGCATGATAAGGAGGTCGTTGGCCGGGATGCGCTTAATCGCCGGGTCCTGGTCTTCGAACACGTCGGCCAGGACCATGCCGCTGGCTTGGAGCCATTCCGCCGGCGGGTACATACGGACCACGTCAAGCCAACAGTCGCCGGGCACGGGCTCGCCACGCTTCGCAGCCAGTGCTTCCGGACTGTCGTCCATCGGTAGCCCGGCGAGGGGAAAGTCGGTGTTGAAGACGCGGCGCGCGGTGTCCTCCAGCCACCAGACAAGTCCGAGGGTTGGCCAGCGTGACCACCGCTCAGGTGCATGCCGGTTGCGGATGAAGTCGTCGACGATGATCTTGGCTCGCTCGGGCGAGATTTCGTCGGCGACCTTCTGTGCGGCGATCCGCGCCTCGGCGGCCGCCATCTCCTGTTCGAGCTCCGCATGGGCCAGGACGAAGAGGCGCTTGGCCTCCGCCGGATCGCGCGTCTTGAGCGAGCGGCGGACCTGACGCCGGCCCATCTCGCCCCGCAGATGCGGCGGCAGTTCCTTGTAGAGATAGTAGATACCGGTCTGGGGATGTTTCCAGGGTGTGATCATCTGCACCATGCGCTTCTATACCCGTTCGCTATACCTGCGGACGGTGAAGCTGGCGTAAATCCTGGATTTCCGCGCCTCGATGCGAGGATGGTGACCCCTACGGGAATCGAACCCGTGTTTCAGCCGTGAAAGGGCCGCGTCCTAACCGCTAGACGAAGGGGCCGTGAGGCGTGGCGGGTCCCTTGGCGGAAAGGGCGGTGGGGGTCAAGGGGTCAGTTGGCCCAGGCGGCGTCGTCGATGTGCAGTTCCGCCGCCGGGCGCGCGCCCCATTCGTCGAGCCGCGCGCGTCCCGCCAGCCACAGCCGCCGTGATGGGCCGGCGGCCAGCAATGCCTGGCCCAGCGCATTGTCGGCGGCGCGGAATGCCATCGCCTTCAGGCTGCGGCCGTCGTCGCCGGCGACGATCGCGCGGACATGGCCGTTGCCGACCACGTCGACCTTGATCGTGCGCACCGGCCCCACCGCCACGCGCGGCGCGGGCCAGCCGGTGCCGTAGGGGCCGCCGGCCTCCAGCGCATGGACCAGATCGGGGGTCACCCCGCCCGCGGCGACGACCGAATCGACCAG
The DNA here is from genome assembly GCF_001556735.1 of Sphingomonas sp. CCH9-F2. Lineage (NCBI taxonomy): Bacteria > Pseudomonadati > Pseudomonadota > Alphaproteobacteria > Sphingomonadales > Sphingomonadaceae > Sphingomonas > Sphingomonas sp. CCH9-F2. The sequence continues at coordinate 3,003 of NZ_LSJO01000226.1, forward strand.
CAGCGCGCGGTTCTCCCGCGCCACCTCCACCGCCGCGCCCAGCCGTGCCTCCAGATCGTCGGCGAAGGCGGGGATGGCGTCGCTGGCGATCGTCAGCCCCGCCGCCATCGCATGGCCGCCGCCCGCGATCAGCAGCCCGCGCTCCTTCGCGGAAAGCACCGCCGCGCCCAGGTCGACGCCGGTGATCGACCGGCCCGATCCCTTGCCGATGCCGTTCTCGTCCAGCGCGATGACGATCGCCGGGCGGCCCAGCCGCTCCTTCAGCCGCCCCGCGACGATCCCGATCACGCCCGGGTGCCAGCCTTCGCCAGCGACGACGCACACCGCGCGGTCGGTACACAGCATCGCCTCCGCGCCTTCCTGCACCATCGCCTCGATCGCGCGGCGTTCGTCGTTGAGGCGATCCAGCTCCGCCGCCAGCGCGCGCGCCTCCGCCGGATCGCGCGTCGTCAGCAGCCGCACGCCCAGGTCCGCGCGCCCGACGCGTCCGCCGGCGTTGATGCGCGGCCCGAACGCGAAGCCCAGGTCGCTGGCGGTCGGCGCGCGCGTCAGCCGCGCCGCCTCGCCCAGCGCGGCCAGCCCGATGTTGCGGCGCTGCGCCATCACCTTCAGCCCCTGCGCCACGAAGGCGCGGTTCAGCCCGCGCAGCTGCGCGACATCGGCGACGGTGCCCAGCGCGACCAGATCGAGCAGGTCGAGCAACCGCGGTTCGGCGCGCCCCGCGAAATAGCCGCGCGCGCGCAATTCGCGGATCAGCGCGGCACCCAGCAGGAACGCCACCCCGACCGCCGCCAGATGGCCGTGCGCGGCGCCGTCGCCCTCGTCCTGGCGGTTGGGGTTCACCACCGCATGGGCGCGCGGCAGCTGCGTCGCGCATTGGTGATGATCGACGACGATCACGTCGGCGCGCGCGCCGGCCAGCGCGTCGAACGCCTGCGCCCCGCAATCGACCGTGACGATCAGCGTCGCGCCCTCCGCCGCCAGCCGCTCCAGCGCTGCGGCATTGGGGCCGTATCCCTCGACCAGCCGATCGGGGATATAGACGCGCGCGTCGCGTCCCAGCTCGCGCAGCAACAGCACCAGCAGCGCCGATGACGTCGCGCCATCGACATCGTAATCGCCGAAGATCGCGACCGCCTCGTCGCGTTCCACCGCATCGGCCAGTCGCGCGGCAGCCACGTCCATGTCGCGGAAGATCGACGGATCGGGCATGAACCCCCGAATCGATGGCGCCTTGTGCGCCTCCAGCGCCTCGCGCGGGCACCCGCGCGCCAGCAGCAATTGCGTGAGCAGGTCGTCGGGCATCAACCCGTCGCGCTGGTCCGTCGCCAGCGCGCGCCAGTGCCAGGGTTGGCCGAGGATCGACCGGTCGATGTCCAGAACGCGCCGCATCGCCGGTGCCATACAGGGACGGGGCGGCTTCGTCACTGTCGATGGAAAATGCGGATGTGATGTTGTAACATTTGTGTGCCTGGCCTATCTGCCGGTTTGCCATGGCACAGCAATCCTCCTCCGACGCAGGCGCGCACCGGCTCGATCGCTGGGCGATCTGGCTGTCGGCGGCGTGCGTCGTCCATTGCCTGGCGACGACGGTGGCGCTGGCGCTGCTGTCCACCGCCGGCGGCCTGCTGGGCAGCCCGCTGATCCACGAAGCGGGGCTGGTGATGGCGCTGGCGCTGGGCATGTTCGCGTTCGGGCGCGGCGCGGTGCGGCATCGCCGGCCGCTGCCGATCGTGTTGGGCGCGACCGGGCTGGCGCTGATGGCCTCGGCGCTGGTGGTGGCGCATGGCGCGCACCATCTGGCCGAAACCGCGCTGACGGTCGCCGGGGTCGCGGTGCTGGCGCTGGGCCATGCGCTCAACCGGCACAGCCACGCGCGCGCTGTCGATCGCTGAGCTTGCCGGGGCGCCGTGCGGTGCCTATCTCATCGCGCATGGGGCACGGGCATCACGAACCGGAGGGAGACGCGCTGATGGGCGCGGCGCAGGCTGCGCTGGAGGGCGCGGGCGAGCAATGGACCGTGATGCGCGCCGGCGTGTTCGCGGCGCTGTCGGGCTTCGTCAAGCCGGCGTCTGCCTATGACATTGCGGAGGCGGTGTCGCGCGCGGAGGGGCGACGGATCGCCGCCAACAGCATCTATCGCATCCTCGACCTGTTCGTCGCGGCCAATCTGGCGCAGCGGGTGGAAAGCGCCAACGCCTATGTCGTCAACGCGCACCCCGGCTGCCGGCACGACTGCATCTTCCTGGTGTGCGATGCGTGCGGGAAGACCACGCACCTCGACGACGACCGGCTGACCAGCGACCTGCGGAAGACCGCGCTGACCGCCGGCTTCACGCCCGAACGCCCGGTGGTGGAGGTGCGCGGCCGCTGCGCCGCCTGCGCGGGATAGGCCATCGATCGTCGGCGGGTCGACGCGCATCGACGTGAGGCAAGCGCCGCTTCGCGCAGCGCGATCTCCGCGCCGATCTTCCTTGCGCCGCCGCCGCTCGCGTCGACGCGCCTACAGCGCCTTCCCCATCCGCGCGCCCGGCACCGGCACGTCGCCGCGCGCCATGTCCGCCACACGTTCGATCACGCGATAGCCGCACGCGGCGTACAGCGGCTCGCCCGCCAGCGTCGCCATCATTTCCACCCGCGCGAACCCCGCGTCGCGCGCCGCCGTCTCGCACAGCGACAGGATCAGTCGTCCGACGCCGCGGCGCGTGAATGCCGGGTCGGTGTACATCGCGCGGATTCGCGCCGCCTCGGTGGCGGGGTCCAGCCGCCGCGCGTCGCGCAGGTCCCCAGAATGGTTGCCGCCGTACAAGGTCGCGCGAAAGCTCCACCCGCCGCATCCCGCCAGCTGTCCGTCGGCGGCGTGCACCACGAAATAGCTGCCGTCGTCGATCAACTGCGTGTCCAGCCCCATCGCCGCGCGGCTTGCCACGATCGCCGCCGGGGACAGGTGGTCCCGCTGCAATTCGGTGATCGCGCGGTCCATCACCGCGGCGATCGCGGGGATATCGTCGGGGGTGGCAAGCCGGTGGGAAAGCATGGCCGCTGCCTCGCCCGGCGGCGTCTGCGCGGTCAACCGTAAAAAGCGGCAATCGACATGCTGATATCGCTCAGCTATTCCGGTCGGATGGCCAATGCCCCCGAAACACCCCTGCTCGACACCGTCGCTACGCCGTCCGATCTCCGCACGTTGCGCCCCGAACAGCTGCGCCAGCTGGCCGATGAACTGCGGCAGGAAACGATCGCCGCCGTCGGCGTGACCGGCGGCCACCTCGGCTCCGGGCTGGGCGTGGTCGAGCTGACCGTCGCGATCCATTATGTGTTCGACACCCCGCGCGACCGGCTGATCTGGGACGTCGGGCACCAATGCTACCCGCACAAGATCCTGACCGGGCGGCGCGACCGTATCCGCACGCTGCGGCAGGGCGGGGGGCTTTCGGGCTTCACCAAGCGGAGCGAGAGCGAATACGACCCGTTCGGCGCGGCGCACAGCTCGACGTCGATCTCGGCCGCGCTTGGCTTCGCCACCGCCAACAAGCTGACCGGCGCGCCGGGCAAGGCGATCGCGGTGATCGGCGACGGCGCGATGTCCGCTGGCATGGCCTATGAGGCGATGAACAATGCCGAGGCGGCGGGCAATCGCCTGGTCGTCATCCTCAACGACAATGACATGTCGATCGCGCCGCCGGTCGGCGGGCTGTCGGCCTATCTCTCGCGGATCGTGTCCAGCCGCGAATTCCTGGGCGTGCGCGAGCTGATGAAGAAGTTCGCGCGCCGCCTGCCGCGCCCGTTCCATGCCGCCGCGCGCAAGACCGACGAATATGCCCGCGGCATGACGATGGGCGGTACGCTGTTCGAGGAACTGGGCTTCTACTATGTCGGGCCGATCGACGGGCACAATCTCGAGCATCTGATCCCGGTGCTGGAAAATGTGCGCGATGCGGAGGAAGGCCCGATCCTGATCCATGTCGTGACGAAGAAGGGCAAGGGCTACGCCCCGGCGGAAAACGCCGCCGACAAATATCACGGCGTACAGAAGTTCGACGTCATCACCGGCACCCAGGCGAAGGCGCCGCCGGGGCCGCCGGCCTATCAGAACGTGTTCGGCGATGCGCTGGCGCGCGCGGCGGATGCCGATCCGCGGATCTGCGCGATCACCGCGGCGATGCCGTCGGGCACCGGGCTCGACCGCTTCGCCGCCGCGCATCCCGACCGTTTCTTCGACGTCGGCATCGCCGAACAGCATGCGGTCACTTTCGCCGCCGGGCTGGCGGCGCAGGGGATGCGGCCGTTCTGCGCGATCTATTCGACCTTCCTGCAACGCGCCTACGACCAGGTGGTCCACGACGTCGCTATCCAGAACCTGCCGGTGCGTTTCGCGATCGACCGCGCCGGGCTGGTCGGCGCGGACGGCGCGACCCATGCGGGCAGCTTCGACGTCACCTATCTGGCGACGCTGCCCAATTTCGTCGTGATGGCGCCGGCGGACGAGGCGGAGCTGGTCCATATGGTCCACACCTGCGCCGAATATGACGACGGCCCGATCGCGGTGCGCTATCCGCGCGGCGGCGGCACCGGCGTCGCGCTGCCCGCGGTGCCGGAGCGGCTGGAGATCGGCAAGGGCCGCATCGTGCGCGAGGGCAAGTCGGTCGCGATCCTGTCGCTCGGCACGCGTCTGGGCGAGGCGCTGAAGGCGGCCGAGGTGCTGGAGGCGCGCGGGCTGTCGACCACCGTCGCGGACCTGCGCTTCGCCAAGCCGCTGGACGAGGCGCTGATCCGCCGCCTGCTGACCAGCCACGAAGTCGCGGTGACGATTGAGGAGAATGCGGTCGGCGGCCTCGGCGCGCATGTGCTGACGATGGCGTCGGACGCCGGGCTGACCGATGCCGGCCTCAAGATCCGCACGCTGCGCCTGCCCGATCGCTTCCAGGACCAGGACAAGCCCGAGGTGCAATATGCCGAGGCGGGGCTGGATGCCGACGCGATCGTCGCCACCGTCCTGTCGGCGCTGCGCTACAACGAAGCGGGCGTGATCGCGCGCGCGTGACCGGCTGGGAGAAGGTCGGCGCGCTCACCGCGCTCTACGCGGTGGGGATGCTGTGGGCCAATTATGCGATGCTGCGCCGGGTGAAGGGCGCGGTGGCCGAGCGTGCGGCGTGGACTGCGGCCGATTTCGACGCGGTGTTCGCCGGCGCCGACCCGCGCGTCGCCCCGGCGGTGCGCGCGGCGCTGGCGCCATGGTACGGGGAAGGGGTGGTGCCCCAGCCCGAGGACACGCTCAAACGCTTCCTCAAGATGGCGCGCGGCGACGTGGAGGATGTCGCCAACGCCGCCGCCGCCGCTTTGGCGCTGCCCGACGACTCGCTGGTCCCCGACCTGCCCGACGTGGCGGCGCTGGTGCGCTACCTCGACGGGCGGGTGGGGGCGTCAGG
>NZ_LSJO01000227.1:0-7591 GCF_001556735.1 Sphingomonas sp. CCH9-F2
GGGCAAGTGATCGCGGGATAAGCGTCGCCCCGGCGCAGGCTGGGGTCTTTTGCGGTGGCGCGTTACCGATCGCAAAAGATCCCGGCTTCCGCTGGGATGACGCGAGGGGGACGACAGGGCGTCAGCCCGTCGCCTTGCCCGGTGTGTTGACGCCCATGCTCTGCAGATAGCGTTTCACGTTGCGCGCGGCCTGGCGCAGGCGCTGTTCGTTTTCCACCATCGCAATGCGCACGAAGCCCTCGCCATTCTCGCCATAGCCGACGCCGGGCGCGACCGCGACCTTCGCCTGGGTGAGCAGTTGCTTGGAGAATTCGAGCGAGCCGAGATGCTGGAGCGCCGGCGGCAGCGGCGCCCAGGCAAACATTGAGGCGCGCGGCGAGGGAATGTCCCAGCCGGCGCGCGCGAAGCTTTCCACCAGCACGTCGCGACGCTTGTGATACAGCTGTCGGTTCTTCTCGACGATGTCCTGCGGGCCGTTGAGCGCGGCGCAGGCGGCGGCCTGGATCGGGGTGAACGCACCATAGTCGAGATAGGATTTCACACGCGACATGGCGGCGATCAGCGTGCGGTTGCCGACCGCGAAGCCGATCCGCCAGCCGGCCATCGAATAGGTCTTGCTGAGCGAGGTGAATTCGACCGCGACGTCCTTCGCGCCCTTCACCTGCAGGATCGAGGGAGTCGGGTTTCCGTCATAGTAGAGCTCCGAATAGGCAAGGTCGGAGATGATCCACACCTTGTTCTCGCGCGCCCAGGCGACCAGCCGTTCGTAGAAGGCCAGATCGACCGATTCGGCGGTCGGGTTCGACGGATAGTTGACCACCAGCACGCTGGGGCGCGGGACGGTGAACGCCATCGCGCGGTCGAGGCTTTCGAAATAATGTTCGTCCGGCGTGGTCGGCACCGCGCGGATCGTCGCGCCGGCGATGATGAAGCCGAAAGTGTGGATCGGGTAGCTGGGGTTGGGCGCCAGCACGACGTCGCCCGGCGCGGTGATCGCGGTGGCGAGGCTGGCCAGCCCCTCCTTCGACCCCATGGTGACGACCACCTCGTTTTCGGGATCGACGTCGACGCCGAAGCGGCGCGCGTAATAGTTCGCCTGCGCGCGGCGCAGCCCCGGTATCCCCTTTGACTGGGAATAGCCGTGCGCGTCGGGCTTGCGCGCGACCTCCACCAGCTTGTCGATGACATGGTCGGGCGGCGGCAGATCCGGATTGCCCATGCCCAGGTCGATGATGTCCTCACCCCCCGCACGCGCCGCTGCCCGCATCGCATTGACTTCGGCGATGACGTACGGGGGCAAGCGTTTCATGCGGTAGAATTCGTCGGACACGATCTTACTCCTTTGGAGCTCCCGCTATAACGCCATTGCGTCGCGCCACGCGAAGAAAAACGGTGGCGGGCGCGCGCCGCTGGTCTACACCGGGGGGAAGGAGAGGAGGCCCGCCCGTGACCGACCCCAAGCAGCCGCCGCCCGTCCCGCCGATCCTGACGTTAGCGGACATGCAGCACTGGACCTGGATGCTGGGCCGCGCGCAGCAACTGATGCTGGAGGCCGGGCTGCCGATCGCCGATGGCGAGGCGATCGCGGCGCAGGCGCGCGATTTCTGGACCGATTATCTTGGCCTGTGGCAGCGGTTCGCCACTCCCGGCGCGGCGGCGGCGGAGCGCCCGGCGGAAAAGGACCGGCGCTTTTCGGCGGAGGCGTGGCGCGTCAACCCGATGTTCGACTGGATCCGGCAGAGCTATGCGCTGATCGCCGACCACCTGTTGCGCGGGGTCGATGCGGTCGACGGGCTGGACGCGCGCCAGCGCGAGCAGTTGCGCTTCGCGACGCGCGGCATGATCGATGCGCTGAGTCCGTCGAACTTCGCGCTGACCAATCCCGAGGTGATCGCCAGAACGATCGAGACGCGCGGCGAGAACCTGATCGCCGGGTTGCAGCACATGCTGTCCGACATGGCGCGCGGGCAGCTGACGCACACCGCCGCGGATGCCTTCGAACTGGGGCGCAACCTGGCGACGACGCCGGGCAAGGTGGTGAAGCGCACGCTGCTGTACGAGCTGATCCATTACGCGCCCACGACCGAGCGGGTGCTGGCGACGCCGCTGGTGATCTTCCCGCCGTGGATCAACCGCTTCTACATCCTCGACCTGACCGCGGAGAAAAGCTTCATCCGCTGGGCGGTGGAACAGGGCGTCAGCGTGTTCATGGTGTCGTGGAAGTCCGCCGATGCCACCATGGCCGATGTGACGTGGGACGATTACGTCGCGGCGCAGATCGATGCGATCGACACGATCCGCGCCGCGCTGGACGTGCCGGCGGTGCACACGATCGGCTATTGCGTGGCGGGCACGACGCTGGCGGCGACGCTGGCGCTGCTGGCGGCACGCCGCGAAGCGCACAAGGTGGCGAGCGCGACCTTCTTCACCGCGCAGGTCGATTTCGCGCAGGCCGGCGACCTGATGAACTTCGTCACCGACGAACAACTGGCGATGATCGCGCAGCTGAGCCCCGACGGCTTCCTGGACGGACGGTTCATGGCCGCGACGTTCAATCTGCTGCGCGGGCGCGACCTGATCTGGAACTACGTCACCAACAATTACCTGCTGGGGAAGGATTACGCGCCGTTCGACCTGCTCCACTGGAACGGCGACACGACCAACCTGCCGGCGAAATGGCATCTGTCGTACCTGACCGATCTGTACCGCGACAACCGGCTGGTCGAGCCGGGCAGCCTGTCGGTGCTGGGCGAGCCGATCGACCTGACGCGGATCGAGACGCCCTGCTATATCCAGGCCGGGCGCGAGGATCATATCGCGCCGCCCGCCAGCGTGTGGGAGATCACCCGCCATGTCCGCGGGCCGGTGCGGTTCGTGCTGGCGGCGTCGGGGCATATCGCCGGGGTGGTCAACCCGCCGGCGGCGCGGAAATACCGCTACTGGACCAGCGAAGCGCCCGCCGCGACGCTGGATGAGTTCGTCACCGGGGCGGCGGAGACGGCGGGCAGCTGGTGGCCGGACTGGATCGCCTGGCTGACCGCGCAGGCGCCCGACACGGTCAAGGTGAAGGGCACGCGCATCCCCGGCAAGGGGAAGCTGGCCGCGCTGGAGGATGCGCCGGGGACGTACGTGCGCCAGCCGTGACATTATGGTGCGGCGCACAACGGGCTTGTCAAAACAGCTGAAAAGGCTTATTGTGCGCCGCAGCAAATGACAGGAGCAGGTGCATGTCGGACAAGGATCGAAGCGCGCGCGTCGCATCGGTGGCGAAGCCGGCACGTCCCCGTCGCGCCCGTTCCGCGGTGACATCGGTGGTCGCGGCGGTCGCGCCGTCCGTCCTTCCTGTCGAGGAAGCGCCGGCCACCATGCCCTCCATACCCCAGACCGTTCCCCAGATCGCAGCGAAGGACCAGACCATGAACGAGACCGTCAAGGCGTTTGCCGAAAAGGCGCAGGACCAGGCCAAGAACCTCTTCGGCCAGGCCGGCGAGCAGACCAAGTCCGCGATGGAAAAGAGCAGGAAGGCCGCCGAGGAAATGGCGGAATTCAGCAAGGGCAACGTCGAGGCGCTGCTGGAATCGTCGCGCATCGCGGCCAAGGGGCTGGAGACGATGGGCCAGGACGCGGCCGCATTCTTCCGCGCGCGCTACGACAGCACGGCGCAGGTCGTGAACGCCGTCGCGACCGTCAAGTCGCCGACCGAGCTGTTCCAGCTCCAGGCCGATTACCTGCGCGGCGCGTTCGACGCGATGGTCGCCGAGGCGTCGCGCTCGACCGAAGCGACGCTGAAGCTGGCCGGCGAGGTCGCCGCGCCGATCCAGAACCGCGTCGCGCTGGCCGCCGACAAGATCAAGGTCGCGGCCTGATCGACGGTCGCTGGCCGCCGGCCCGTCCGGCGGCGGCCCGGATGACGCTGAAAGGGGGCGTCCGCGTTGCGGGCGCCCTTTTTCGTGTCGACCGTCAGGCGGTGCCGCTGCGCGGACGCGCGCGATCGGTGCCGCGGGGGGTTGCCCTAAGGCGCGCGCGTGCCATATTTTGCCGCGTGTCCATGCAGCAATATCCCCCATCGATGGCCGCGGGCCAGAATGACGACGCCGATGGCGAGGGCACCGGTGTCGGCATCGCCACGCGCACCCGCACGCGCACCAAGAAGCCGACGCCCTATCGCGTCCTGATGCTGAACGACGATTATACGCCGATGGAATTCGTGGTCCTCTGCCTGCAGCGCTTCTTCCGCATGAACGTGGAGGAAGCGACGCGCGTGATGCTGCACGTCCACCAGAAGGGCGTCGGGGTGTGCGGCGTGTTCAGCTATGAAGTGGCCGAGACGAAGGTGACGCAGGTGATGGATTTCGCCCGCGCCAACCAGCATCCGCTGCAATGCACGCTGGAAAAGGCCTGACCCCGCTTTCGCCGGCGCGCGCGCCGCTCTAGCCTCGCGATCGCCGGGGGGCGATTCGGGAGCGGCCATGACGGATTTCGACCCCGCGCTGCGCGACGACGCGGTGCGACTGTACGACGCCTATACCCATGACCATCGCGACCGGCGCACCCTGCTGCGCCAGATGACCGCGCTGGCCGGATCGGCGGCGGCGGCGGAGGCGCTGATTCTGGGGATCGCCGCGACCCCCGCGGCAGCGTCGATCGTGCCCGCCGACGACGCGCGATTGCAGATCGATGCGCACGCGACGCTGCCCGACGGCCAGGGGACGCTGAAAGGCTATGTCGCGGCGCCACGCGGCGCGCGGCCGCGTGGCACGGTGATCGTCCTCCATGAAAACCGCGGGCTGAATGCGCATATCGAGGATGTCGCGCGGCGCGTCGCGCTGGCCGGGTTCGTCGTCATCGCGCCCGACCTGCTGACCGACCAGGGCGGCACGCCGGCCGATGAGGATCGCGCCCGCGCGCTGATCGCCGCGGCGGATCTGGAGCGCGTCGTCGCCGAAACGGTGGGACTGGCGCGCCACTACGCCGCCGCCGCGCCCCGCGCGCGGGTGGGCGTCATCGGTTTCTGCTGGGGCGGGGCGCTCACCAACCGTGTCGCGCTGGCGGCGGGGCCGGTGCTGTCGGCGGCGGTCAGCTATTACGGCCCCGCGCCGGCGCCGTCGGAAGCCGCGAAGCTGACCGTGCCGCTGATGCTGCATTACGCGGGCAAGGACGCGCGCGTCGCGCAGACCGGCGCGCCGTGGGTGGCGGCGCTGAAGGCGGCGCGCAAGCCGGTGGAGGCGTTCACCTATCCCGGTGTCGACCATGCGTTCAACAACGACACCTCGGCGGAGCGTTATGACAAGGCGGCGGCGGATCTGGCGTGGGGACGCACGATCGCGTTCCTGCACAAGCATCTCGATCGCTGAGGCAGGGGAGGACGATATGGCACTGACGTTCTACACCAACCCGATGTCGCGCGGGCGGATCGTGCGATGGATGCTGGAGGAAGTGGCGGAGCCGTATGAGACGGTGCTGGTCGACTGGGCCGGCAAGCCGCCGGCACTGCTGGAGGTCAATCCGCTGGGGAAAGTACCGACGATCGTCCATGACGGGGCAGTGGTGAGCGAGGCGGCGGCGATCTGCGCCTATCTGGCGGAGGCTCTCCCGCAAGCGGGGCTGGCGCCCACCGCGGCGGAACGTGCGCGCTACTTGCGCTGGATGTTCTTCACCGCTGGCCCACTGGAGGCTGCGATGGTGGACAAGGTGCTGGGGGTGACGGTGCCGCCGGAGCGCGAGGGGATGGTCGGGTACGCGACCTTCGCCAAGGCGGTGGACGCGTTGGAGGCGGCGGTGTCGGAAAGCGACTATATCGCCGGGGACCGGTTCACCGCGGCGGACGTGTATGTCGGCAGCGCGATCGGATGGTTCACGCAGTTCGGGCTGCTTGACCAGCGCCCGGCGTTCGCGGCCTATCTGGAACGGTTCGAGGCGCGTCCGGCGCTGGCACGAGCGCGGGCCATCGACGACGCGCTGATCCCGGCGACATAGGGGCCGGGCCGACCCGGCCCCATCCGTCGCATCAGCGGCAGCGCACCTGGCCGCGGTCCACCGACTGGCCGACCGCCGCACCGGCGGCACCGCCGATCAGCGCGCCCAGCACGCCCGACCCGCCCGGCGCGATCGCCGCGCCCAGCGCGCCGCCGGCGATCCCGCCGACGATGAGCCCGGTCGTGCCGTCGTCGCGGCGGCAGTAATAGCGCCCGTCCTGGCCGGCATAGATGCGGTCGCGGCGCGACAGGCGGCGCTCGCGATAATTGGGCGCGTCGCGATAGTAACGATCGGCATAATAGCCGCCATAGGCCGGATCGACGCGGTTATAGTCATACGCGCCCCAGCCATTGTAGCCGGCACTGCGCGGGCCATAGCCGTCGCCATAGGTCGAGCAGCCGGACACCATCACCGCGGCGCCCATTGCCGCCACCAACGCCATCTTCATCGCATCCCTCCTGTCATGGATCAGGCTGGAATGTTCGTTGTTGCCATAAGTTGCAGTGCGGCCCCGCCGTCACCGGGCGGGGCCGCACGCGATCAGCGATAATGGCGCCGGTCGTTTCGATCGTGCTTGTCGAAGCGGATGCGCGCGCTCAGCGCATCGAAGCGGCGGTCGAGATCGCGGCGCTCACCCGCCGACAGCCCGCCCGAGCGGCGATAGCGATATTCGAGCGCGGTGATCTGGCGGAACTCGCCGCGCAGCCGCATCGCCTCGCCCCGCGTCAGCGCGCCGGAGCGGATGCCCTGGTCGATCCGCATGTCGAGCCGCGCTTGGCGCGCATTGATCGACTGCCACGGGGCGGCCGAAGCGGCGGCGGGCAGCGCGACGGCGACAAGGCCGAGGCCCGCGATCAGCGTCTGGAAACGGTTCATGGTGGTTACTCCCTATAACGCGTGACCGGGGAAACCCCGGCCCGGGAACAGAGATAGGCGGCGGGCGTCGCGGATGTTTCGCAACATGCCGGCAAAAGTGTCGCGGCATGTCGCAGCCGCGCGACCTTCGTTCAGCTTCAGTGCGCCGCCGCCACTGCCAGCAGCGCGCGATCGACCGCGCGGGTGGCGCTGGCATCCTGTGGCATGTCGTTCGCCAGCGCGGAGAAGGCGTAGGTGCGTCCCGACGCCGTCACCAGATAGCCCGACAGCGCGTTGGCGGCGTTGAGCGTGCCCGTCTTGGCGAACAGCTTGCCTGCCAGTGCGGTGCCGGCGAAGCGCCGCGCGAGCGTCCCGTCCTGTCCGCCGACCGGCAGCGTCGCGCGCCACGCCGCGCCCCACGGCTGCGCCTGCGCCCAGCGCAACAGGCGGACGGCGGTGCGCGGGGTGATGCGGTTGTAGTTCGACATCCCCGATCCGTCGGCAAAGTCGTAACCGTCGCGCGGCACGCCCGCGGCGGCAAGCATCGCGTCGACGCGCGCCTGCCCGTCGGCGACCGATCCGCTGCCGCTGACCGCCCCGACGCGGCGCAGCAGCAGGTCGGCGTGCAGATTCTGGCTGACCTTGTTGGTGTGGCGGATGTCCTCGGCGAGCGGTGGCGGGGTGAGGCGGGCGAGCGGCGCGGGTTCGGGCGCGCGCGCGACCGGCGCGCCGCCGCGCTTCGCGGGATCGTCGGCGGGGG
>NZ_LSJO01000228.1:0-6898 GCF_001556735.1 Sphingomonas sp. CCH9-F2
CGCACCCGGCCGCGCGAAGAATTCGACGAACGGCTGCCACGCCGCGGCGCGGCGCCGGTCAGGCGATCGCCGCGGCGTGGCAGCCGTTCGTCGAATTCTTCGCGCGGCCGGGTGCGATCGTGATCCTGCTGTTCATCCTGATCCACAAGATCGGCGACACGCTTGGGCAGCTGGTGCTGCGCCTGCTGCTGGACGACATGCGCTTTTCGAACGACGAAATCGCGCTGTACGATGTCGGTATCGGTTTCTGGGCGTATCTGATCGGCATCTTCATCGGCGGCGCGCTGTACGCACGGCTGGGGCTGAAGCGGTCGGTGTTCATCAGCCTGCTGCTGATGGCACTGTCGAACCTCAGCTTCGCGTTGCTGGCGATGGCGGGCCATTCGAACGCCGGGCTGGCGGGCGCGATGCTGTTCGAGAATATCGCTTCCGGTATCGGCGGGGTGACGGTGGTCGCCTATTTCTCCGCGCTGTGCGACCTGCGCTTCACGGCGGCGCAATATGCGTTGATCTCCGCGGCGGCGAGCGTGGTAGGGCGCGTGCTGACCGGGACGACCGCCGGGGCGCTGGTGGAGCGGTTCGGCTTCGTCAATTTCTACCTGTTAACGACGATCGTGGCGATCCCGGGGGTGCTGATCTTCTGGTGGATGAGCCGGTCGGGGCTGGTCGACCGGTCGGTCGGCAGTGCCGGGATCGAAGGGCCGGGGGACGCGCGCGACGGCGCGTCCGCCTGACCATGCCGCCTTACATCGCAACAGGTCGCCCTTCGTCGGCGAAGGCGGCGGCGACCGCCGCCGCGCTGGCAAGGACGCCGTCTACCCCGCGCTGACCCAGCAGGTCCTGCATCAGCAGCCGCGCGCTGTCGCTGCGCGTCTCCACCCGCGCCAGCACCGACAGCAGGGTGCGTTCGGCCGGGGTCATCCGCGCGCAGCAGCATGGCGCGATCGCGATCGGCTGCGTCGCGCTGGCCGCCATGTCGGCCATGAACGCGCGCATCAGCGTCAGCGGGCGGCGAAACGCTTCCCCGAACGTGGAGAACAGCACATGCGCCGCGCGGGCATCGCCCAGCCCGTGCGCGCCCATCCGACGGATCGCGAACAGCGCGACGCGGGCATGGCCACACGGCGGCAGCGCATAGGGCAGGGTGGAGAGCGTGGCAGTACCGGTCAGCGGCATATCGGTCATGATCGAACGACTCCTCGTGTCGCGAGGAGGATCGTCCAGCCGCTATTGCAAGTCAATCGCAATCTATCGGGTCAGTCCGGCAACTCGTCGTTGGCAGCCAGCACCGTGCCCGCCAGGTACAGAGACCCCGCGAGAAGCATGACCGCAGGCGGCTCCCCGCGCGCCGCCAGCGCGGCGACGGCGGCGATCGGATCGGTGGCGGCGAATGCGCTCGCGATCCCCAGCGAGCGCGCCAGCGCGACCAGCGCATCGGGGGCGTGATGCTCGTGCCCCGGCACGGGCACCGCCACCAATGTGTCGATGCGATCGGCGAACGGGCGCAGGAACCCCGCCGGATCCTTGTTCGCCAGCATTCCCACGACCAGCGCGCGCGGCGCGTCAGTGGCATCGATCCACCCGGCGATCGCCTCGCCCGCGGAGGGGTTGTGCCCGCCGTCCAGCCAGAAGGCGGTGGCCGGCAGCGCCGCGGTCAGCGGGCCGGGGGCGAGCCGTTGCAGGCGCGCGGGCCAGCGTGCCGTGCGCGCGGCGGCGGCCAGCGCCGCATCGGGGATGCGCACCGCATCCTGATGGCGCAGCATCGCCGCCGCCAGCGCCAGATTGTCGCACTGATGCGGTCCCGGCATCGTCGGGATGGGGAGCACGAGCGCGCCGTTACGATCGGTGTAGGCGATGCCCTCCGGCGTGCTCCGGGCCTGCCATCCGGCACCTTGCGCCAGCAGCGGCGTGTCGGCGGCCCTTGCGGTGCGCGCGATGACCTGCGCGATTCCGGCGGGATAGGCCATGGTGAGCAGCGGAACGCCCGGCTTCGCGATCCCGGCCTTTTCGGCAGCGATCTGTTCCAGCGTGTCGCCCAGGAACGACTGATGATCCAGCCCCAGCGCGGCGATGCCGCACGCGACGGGGGCGGGCAGCACGTTGGTGGCGTCCAGCCGGCCGCCCAGCCCGACCTCGATCACGCAGGCATCGGCGGGGTTCCGTGCGAAGGCGAGGAACGCCGCCGCGGTCGTCACTTCGAAAAAGCTCGCACCGATATCGCCGCCGGCGTCGAGCACCTCCGCCAGCAAGGCCGCCAGCGTCGCATCGTCGATCAGCGTCCCGGCGATGCGGATCCGTTCGTTGAACCGCACCAGATGCGGGCTGGTATAGGCATGGACGCGGCACCCCGCGGCCTCCAGCGCGGCGCGCAGGAAGGCGCAGGTCGATCCCTTCCCGTTGGTGCCCGCGACATGGAAGACCGGGGGTAGCGCGCGCTGCGGATCGCCCAGCCGCGCCAGCAGCCGGGTGATCCGGTCCAGTCCCAATATGTCCGCGCCGGGGGATAACGCCCACAGCCGGTCGAGCTGCGCCTGGACGGCCGCGTCCGCGGAAACGGCGTGATCGGCCATGGTGTCAGCGCCCTGCGCGGGTCAGGCCGCTGCCTTCCGTGCCCCGCACAGATAGCCGATCACCGTCGCCAGCCGCTCGCGCAAATCGCGGCGGTGGACGATCATGTCGATCATCCCGTGCTCCAGATAATATTCGCTGGTCTGGAAATCGTCGGGCAGCTTCTCGCGGATCGTATTCTCGATCACGCGGCGACCGGTGAACGCCAGCGTCGCCTTGGGCTCGGCGATCTGCACGTCGCCCAGCATCGCATAGGCGGCCATGACCCCGCCCGACGTCGGATCGGTCAGCACGACGATGTACGGCAGGCCGGCGTCGTGGAGCATCTGGATCGCGACGGTGCTGCGCGGCATTTGCATCAGGCTGAGAATGCCTTCCTGCATCCGCGCGCCGCCCGATGCGGTGAAGACGACGAACGGCGCCTTGTCGCGGATCGCGGCCTCCACGCCCTGGATGAACGCCTCGCCCACCGCCTGGCCCATCGAACCGCCCATGAAGGCGAAGTCCTGCACGCCGATCACGACGCGGTGGCCGTGGATCGTGCCACGTGCGTTGAGGAAGGCATCCTGCTCGCCGGTGCCGGTGCGTGCGGCCTTCAGCCGATCGGCATAACGCTTCGAGTCGCGGAACTTCAGCGGGTCCTCGACCGCCTTGGGCGCGGGCAGCACCTCGGCGCTGCCCTCGTCGAGCAGGTAGGCGAAGCGTTCGCGCGGGCCGATGCGCTCGTGGTGGTCGCAAGTCGGGCAGACGTGGAGGTTCTCCTCCAACTCCTTGGCGAACACCATCGTCCCGCACCCCTTGCACTTGTGCCAGAGGTTGTCGGTGGTCTGCTGCTTGGCGCCGGGGACGATCCCCGACAGCGCGTTGCGGACGTTGCTGAGCCAGCTCATGCGGGTTGCTTTCGTGCGTCGGCCAGCGCAGCCGACAGGGACTGGACATAGGTGGTGACCGGTGCGGCCGCGGCGGCACCGTGTTCGGCGACGATCTCCACGATCGCGGAGCCGACGACCACGCCGTCGGCGACCCGGCCGATCGCGCGCGCCTGTTCGGGGGTGCGTACGCCGAAGCCGACCGCGATCGGCAGGTCGGTCGCGCCCTTCAGCCGCGATACCGCTTCCTCGATCGACGCCTGCACCGCCTGCTGCTTGCCGGTGATGCCGGCGACGGAGACGTAATAGACGAAGCCGCTGGCGCCGCCCAGCACGCTGCCCAGCCGCGCCGCATTGGTGGTGGGGGTGGCCAGCCGGATCAGATCGACCCCCGCCGCGCGCAATGCGGGGCCGAGCGCGTCGTCCTCCTCCGGCGGCACGTCGACGCAAATGACGCCATCAACGCCCGCATCGCGCGCCGCCGCGGCGAACCAGTCCGCCCCGCGACGCAGCATCGGATTGGCATAGCCCATCAGCACCAGCGGTACGTTCGGATGGCGCGCGCGGAACCCGGCGGCGATGTGCAGGATGTCGGCGGTGGTCGTGCCGGCGCCCAGGCTGCGGATGTTCGCCGCCTGGATCGCTGGGCCGTCCGCCATCGGATCGGTGAAGGGCATCCCCAGTTCGATCACGTCGGCCCCGCCCGCGACCAGCGCGTCGAGGATCGCGGGCGTCGCCGCAGCATCGGGATCGCCCGCGGTGACGAAGCAGACGAGCGCGGGCCGCTCGGCGCGGAAGGCGTCGGCGAGGCGGGTCACATCGACACTCCCAGCGCCTCGGCGACGGTGAAGATATCCTTGTCGCCGCGTCCGCACAGATTGGCCAGGATGACCTGATCTTCGCGCATCGCCCGCGCGCGGCGCGTGACCGCCGCGATCGCGTGCGCCGGTTCCAGTGCAGGGATGATCCCCTCCGTCCGGCACAAAAGCTGGAAGGCGTCCAGCGCCTCGCGGTCGGTGACCGACGTGTATTCGACGCGGCCGATATCCTTCAGCCACGCATGTTCGGGGCCGATGCCCGGATAATCGAGACCGGCGGAGATCGAATGCGCCTCCGCGATCTGGCCGTCGTCGTCCTGCAGCAGATAGGTCTTGTTGCCGTGGAGAACGCCCGGGAAGCCGCCCGCCAGGCTGGCGGCATGGCGCGCGTCCAGACCTTCGCCGGCCGCCTCGACGCCCAGCATCGCGACGTCGCTGTCGTCCAGGAACGGATGGAACAGCCCGATCGCGTTCGATCCGCCGCCGATCGCGGCGACCAGCAGGTCGGGCAGCCGCCCGGTGCGCGCCAGCATCTGCGCGCGCGCCTCGCGCCCGATCACGCTCTGGAAGTCGCGGACCAGTTCGGGATAGGGGTGCGGTCCGGCGGCGGTGCCGATGATGTAGAAGGTGTCGTGGACGTTGGCGACCCAGTCGCGCAGTGCCTCGTTCATCGCGTCCTTCAACGTGCGCGCGCCGCTTTCCACCGCGCGCACTTCCGCGCCCAGCAGCTTCATGCGGAACACGTTCGGCGCCTGCCGCTCGGCGTCCTTGGCGCCCATGTAGATGATGCACGGCAGGCCAAAGCGCGCGCACACGGTCGCGGTGGCGACGCCATGCTGCCCCGCCCCCGTTTCCGCGATGATCCGCGTCTTGCCCATGCGGATCGCCAGCAGGATCTGGCCGATGCAATTGTTGATCTTGTGCGCGCCGGTATGGTTCAGTTCGTCGCGCTTGAACCACACCTGCGCGCCCTTGCCCGGTGCCGCGCCGTCGCGCAGCGCCTCGGTCAGCCGCTCGGCATGATAGAGCGGCGAGGGGCGGCCGACATAATGTTCGAGCAGGTCGTCGAACTGCGCGGCAAAGGCCGGATCCTGTTTCGCGGCGCGATACTCGCGCTCGAGATCGAGGACGAGCGGCATCAGCGTCTCGGCGACGTAGCGGCCGCCGTAGTCGCCGAAATGGCCGCGCTCATCGGGTTGTGCGCGGAAGGAATTGGGAGCGTTCATAGTGAGGCGACCCGTTGCAGGAAGGCGGCGATCTTGTCCACGTCCTTGACGCCGGGCGCGGTCTCCACGCCCGAGGACACATCGACCAGCGGCGCGCCGGTCCGGCGCACCGCGTCGCCCACATTGCCCGCGTCCAGGCCGCCGGAGAGCGCCCAGGGCAGGGGATGGCGGAAGCCGTCGAGCACCGACCAGTCGAATCGCACCCCCATCCCGCCGGGCAGTTTCGCGCCGTCCGGCGTCTTGGCATCGTACAGGATCAGGTCGGCCGCGCCGGCGACGCGCGCGGCGTTGTCCAGATCGGCGCGCGTTTTCACCGCAACGACCGCCCATATCTCGCGCCCACAGCGCGCGCGGATCGCGGCGATCCGGTCCGGCGCGGTCTTGTGCAGCTGGATCGCGTCGAGCGTGTCGGCGGTGGCGTCGAGCAGCGCGTCATCAGGATCGACGAACACCCCGACGCGGCGGACATGCTGCGGCATCCGCTGCGCCAGCGCGCGTGCCCGTTCTGGGGCGATATAGCGCGGGGAAGGCGCAAAGAAGTTGAACCCGACATGGCTCGCTCCCCCGGCGATGGCGGCGTCGAGCGTCGGTGCGGTGGACAGGCCGCAGATCTTGGCGGTGGCGGGCATGACGGGCGATATAGGGGCGGCGGGCGCGTTTGTCCCCCACCCGTGTCGCGTCGTGCCGCCTACAGCGTCGCCTCGATCGCGCGCGCGGCGGCGTCGGGGTCTTCCGCCTGGGTGATCGGGCGGCCGATCACCAGGATAGACGCGCCGTCGTCCAGTGCCTGTCGCGGGGTGACGACGCGCTTCTGGTCGCCGGCCGCGCCATTGGCGGGGCGCACGCCGGGGACCACGAAGAACCCCTTCGGCCAGGCGCGATGCGCGGCCTTCACCTCCACCCCCGAACAGACGATGCCGTCCAGCCCCGCCGCGAGCGCCAGATCGGCCAGCCGCATGACATGGTCGTGCGCGCTGCCGCCGACGCCGGTATCGGCCAGGTCGCGGTCGTCCAGGCTGGTCAGCATCGTCACCGCCACCACCTTCGTATCCGGGTGCGCCGCCGCCTTGGCATCCTCCAGCATCGCACGCCCGCCGGCCGCGTGGACGGTCAGGATCGCGGGCGCCAGCGGGGCAAGCGACTGCACCGCCTTCGCGACGGTATTGGGAATGTCGTGCAGCTTGAGGTCGAGGAACACCGGCAAGCCGATCTCCTCCATCGCGCGCACCCCCGCAGGGCCGTTGGCGCAGAAGAATTCGAGCCCCAGCTTCAGCCCGCCCACGTGGTGCCGCACCCGGGTGGCGAGCGCGCGTGCGCGTTCCAGATCGGGTGTGTCGATCGCGACGAAGATGCGGTTGCTCACGGCTGGACTCCGTTGGGGGCTGGGCCGGTGTCCGCGGGAACGGAGGGCACGGGG
>NZ_LSJO01000229.1:0-565 GCF_001556735.1 Sphingomonas sp. CCH9-F2
CTTGCTTTCCGTGCAAGCCGCCAGGCCGACAACGAGGATGAGGGCGGGCAGTACCCGCTTCAACGGCATCATCGCGCCTTCCTCCTGTAGCGGGAGGGGACGCGCTGACGATTGATCCCACGGGCAGGCTGACCCACCCGCCAGCGCAGATAGGTTGCGAGGCGATCATCAGCCTCGATCATCAGGGACCGCAGACGACGCAACATCATCGCCGCGAACGGCAGAGACAGCGCCCCGCCCAGCGTGCAGCTATGTGTTAGCCTAGTGCCACCATCGTCCCCTGCCAGCTCGTACCGTTCTTCGAGCGTGAACAGATAAGGGATGCCGCAGGACCAAGCGAAGGCGCGCGGCTTATCGAATTGATCGACCCGGGCCGGCGTCCGAATTGGCCGGGTGATGCCCTGGATCGCGAAGGTACATTCCGTTTCGCCAAGCTGGCACGGGTTGTCGAGGAATACGAGCGGACTCCAAGCCCGACGATGATCCGGATCGGTGATCGCCGACCAGATCCGCAGTGGCCCGCCGTGAAGCATCGAGCTGGTTATGGTGCGAGGCATATCCCCAT
>NZ_LSJO01000023.1:0-4217 GCF_001556735.1 Sphingomonas sp. CCH9-F2
CCCCTCTACCCGGCCCTCTCCTGACGCGGCGATCCGTCCGCCGCCGCGCCTAGCCGATCTCTACCGCCGCACCCTTACTGGTGGTCCAGCATCCCCAGGATACGCTTGGCGATGACGTTGTTCTGGATCTCGGTCGAGCCGCCATAGATCGACACCGCCTTGCCCCACAGCCAGCTGCGGGTCTGCGCCAGTTCGTCCTCGGCAAAGCCCTCGCCTTCCCAGCCCAGGCCCTGCATCCCCATGATCTCGATGTTCAGTTCGGCACGGTCCTGCGTGATGCGCGCGCCGACGTTCTTCATGATGCTGGTCGCCGCCGACGGCCCGGCATTGCCCTTGGCCTCCAGCGCGGCCCGCCGCAGCGTCAGCGCGAAGGCGCGCTGGTCCATCTCGTGCTTGATGATGCGGGTGCGCAGGTCGGCATCGCCGATCCGCCCCTCGCCATCCGCGCCGCGATATTTCTTCGCGATCTCCGGCACGCTCCTGCCCGCGTTCATCCGGCTCGCCGAACCGCTGCCGCCCGACAGCGAGCTGCGCTCGTGCTGCAACAGGCGGGTGCCGATTTCCCAGCCCTGCCCCTCGCGCCCGACCAGATTGCCCTTGGGCACCTTCACGTTGGTGAAGAACGTCTCGCAGAACGGCGACTGCCCGCTGATCAGGCGGATCGGCCGCGTCTCGACACCCTCGGCATCCATGTCGATCAGCAGGAAGCTGATCCCGGCGTGCTTCTGCGACTTGTCGGTGCGCACCAGCGCGAAGCATTTGTCGGCCCATTGCCCGCCCGACGTCCAAGTCTTCTGCCCGTTGACGACATAATGGTCGCCCCGATCCTCGGCGAAGGTCTGAAGGCTGGCGAGGTCCGATCCCGCGCCCGGCTCCGAATAGCCCTGGCACCAGCGCACCTCGCCGCGGACGATGCCGGGGATATGCGCCTGCTTCTGCTCCTCCGTGCCATATTCCAGCAGCGTCGGGCCGAACATCATCACGCCCATGCCGCCGATCGGGTTCCACGCGCCGATCCGCGCCATCTCGTCCTGCAGCACGCGCGCCTCGGCCCGCGACAGCCCGCCGCCGCCATATTCCTTCGGCCAGGTCGGCACGCCCCAGCCCTTGGCGCCCATCGCCTCGCGCCATGCCTTCTGCTCGGGCGTCTCCTCGGTCGGCCCCTCCACCGCGGACATGGCATTGTCATGCCCCTTCAGCGACGGGGGGAAGTTCGCCTCCAGCCAGCTGCGCGCTTCCTGACGGAAACCGTCGAGGGCGTCGGCAGGGCGGTCCAGTTCGGGGGCCGTGGCCATGACATCATTCTCCGCGTGATCGGATCGGGTTCCCGATTCTGAAGATCGGGTATGCTCGGCACCCATGGCACGTTTGCCGCGCGATGCAAAGCGCGAAGCACGCGGCGGCGACCGGCCGGTGCGGTCGGCACGCGCGCAGGCGCGCTCCGAACGCGGCACGTGCCGCATTTTGACCACCCAAACCGGTTCCGGTGACGCATTTTACCCCGCATCACCCGCTTCCCACCGCGAACAAAAGGTGTCTAAAGGCCGCTTTCGGGGCTACCGTGCGCGCCAAAAGGGGGAATCGGAGTGCGTTTCGAACATCGCGCGGTGCCGATCGTGCTGGCGGCGGTGGTCGTCGACGTCATCGGATTCGGCATCGTCATGCCCGTCCTGCCCGGCCTGATCGTCGAAATCGGCCGCGTCACCCTGCCCCAGGCGACTCGCATCGCCGGCTGGATGCTCGCCGCCTTCGCGCTCGCGCAATTCTTCGCCGGCCCGGTGCTCGGCAACCTCGGTGATCGCTTCGGCCGCCGCCCGGTGCTGATGCTGGCGATGCTCGCCTATGCGCTTGATTACGCGCTGATGGCCTGGGCGCCGACGCTGGCGTGGCTGTTCCTCGGGCGGCTCGTCGCGGGCGTGGCGGGGGCCAGTTTTGGCCCGGCCGGTGCGGTCATCGCGGACGTCACCCCGCCCGACCGCCGCGCCGCCGGCTTCGGGCTGCTCGGCGCGTGTTTCGGGATCGGCTTCATCATCGGCCCCGCGCTCGGCGGCCTCGTCGCGACCTTCGGCCACCGCGCGCCGTTCGTCGCCGCCGCCGCGCTGGCCGCGCTCAATGCCGCCGCCATGTTCCTGTTCTTGCCCGAAACATTGCGCGCCGAGCACCGCCGCGATTTCGTCTGGCGCGATGCGCATGTGGTCGGCGCGTTCCGCCCGCTGTTCGCCGCCGGGCGCGCCGCGCCGCTGCTGGTGGCGTGGTTCGTGTGGCAGGTCGGCGGCGTCGTCTATCCCGCCGTCTGGAGCTTCTGGGCGACGATCCGCTTCGGCTGGAACGCGACGCAGATCGGCTGGAGCCTCGCCTGGGTCGGGCTGCTCCAGCTGATCGTGCAGGCGACGTTGACCGCGCGGACCGTCCGCCGGCTGGGTGAGCGGACCACCGCCGTGCTGGGCCTGGGGTGCAGCGCCGCGACGCTGTTCGCCTATGCCTTCACCACCCATGGGTGGCAGGTTTATGCCTTCTTCCTCGT
Source organism: Sphingomonas sp. CCH9-F2 (assembly GCF_001556735.1). NCBI lineage: Bacteria > Pseudomonadati > Pseudomonadota > Alphaproteobacteria > Sphingomonadales > Sphingomonadaceae > Sphingomonas > Sphingomonas sp. CCH9-F2. Next base: position 2,525 of record NZ_LSJO01000023.1, read on the forward strand.
GGGTTGCCTGGGGGCATTGGCATGGCCCGCGATGAACGGGCTGCTCAGCCGGCTGGTCGATGCGCAGCGGCAGGGCGCGTTGCAGGGCGGGCTCGGCAGCCTCAATTCGGTCGCTGCGATCATCGGCCCGTTGCTCGCCTCGCAAAGCCTGGCGTGGGGCGCCGCGCGCGGGTTCGACGGGCTGGCTTTCCTGATCGCCGGGGTGCTGATCGGCGTCGCGGCATTGATCGTCGCGCTGCTCGTCCCCACTCTTCGCGCTCCCGATGGAGACAGCGCATGATCGACCTGCATTACTGGCCCACCCCCAATGGCCACAAGATCACGATTTTTCTTGAGGAAACGGGCCTCGACTACACGATCCACCCGGTCAACATCGGCAAGGGCGAACAGTTCGCTCCCGATTTCCTGGCCATCGCCCCCAACAACCGGATGCCCGCGATCGTCGATCGCGCGCCCACCGATGGCGGCGCGCCGATCAGCGTGTTCGAATCGGGGGCGATCCTGCTCTATCTGGCGCACAAGACCGGCCGGTTCGGCGGCGCCACGCCACGTGCGCATGTCGACGTGCTGCAATGGCTGATGTGGCAGATGGGCGGACTGGGGCCGATGGCCGGGCAGAACCATCATTTCGGCCGCTACGCGCCGGAGAAGATCCCCTATGCGATCGACCGTTATGTGAAGGAAACCAACCGCCTGTACGGCGTCCTTGATCGCCGGCTTGAGGGGCGCGAGTTCGTAATCGGCGACGAATATACCGTCGCCGACATGGCCGCCTTCCCGTGGATCCTGCCGGAGGCGCAGGGGCAGGACATGGCCGATTTCCCCCATTTGTCGCGCTGGCATGCCGCGATCAAGGCGCGCCCCGCGGTGGAGCGTGCCTATGCCCGGGGGCGCGAGATCCAGCCCCAGCCCGCCGAGATGACCGACGAACAGCGCCGGGTCCTGTTCGGCCAGTCCTCAACCCCGGCGCGCTAGATTTCCCGCCCCGGGCGGCGGCTCATCCCGATGTCGAGATGCCCGCCCCCGTCCAGCAGCAGGACCTCGCCGGTCATCACCCGGCTGGCGGGGTCCAGCAGCATCACGATCGGCCCCGCGATATCGTCCGGCCCCGCCGCCATCGCCATCGGCAGCGCGCCCGCGACCTTGTCGTTCAGCGCCGCAAACCCCTGCTCGCCCAGCCGTTTCTCGAACCAGCCGGTCCCGACATAGCCCGGCGCCACCGCATTGACGCGGATCGCCGGCGCCAGCACGCGCGCCAGGCTCTTGGTCATCGTGATCAACGCGCCCTTGGACGCGGCATAGGCGACCGACGATCCGATCCCGAACATGCCCGCGACGCTCGCCACGTTGACGACCGCGCCCATGTCGCTTTGCCGCAGGTACGGGGCGCAGGCGCGGATCATCTGAAACGGTGCGATCGTGTTCAGGCGGTAGATGTCGATGAAATCCTCGGCATCCAGCGCGTCCATGTCCTCATGCGCGGCGAACTTGGTGCGCCCGGCGTTGTTGACCAGGAAGTCGATCCGCCCGAACGTCTCCGCCGCCGCTGCGGCCAGCGCCCGGCACTGGCCGTCATCGGCGATATCCGCCCGCACCGCGATCGCGCCATTCCCTACCTCGGCGACCAACGCCTCCGCCTCGTCGCGGCTCGATGCATAATTGACGACGCACCGCACCCCACGCGCCCCCAACC
>NZ_LSJO01000230.1:0-243 GCF_001556735.1 Sphingomonas sp. CCH9-F2
CGCCTGCGGGCCAGGATGTTGACGATGACGTCGTCGCTGGCGGTGCCGGCCAGCAGCGCCTCTCGCACGGCCGCTTCCACCGCCTCCAGTCCGTCGTCGAGCACCGCTGCCAGCACCCGCACGAACCGCCGGTCGGCATCGTCACCGACGCCGAGCTTGCGCCGCAGTCGTGCCAGCGCAGGCGGCAGCTCCCAGCCCTGGAACGGTGCGCCGTTGCGCAGGGCGCCCGGCTTGGTCGCCAAC
>NZ_LSJO01000231.1:0-935 GCF_001556735.1 Sphingomonas sp. CCH9-F2
TGACCCCAGTCTTTCATCCAGCGGCAACCAGAGACTGACCGTGGTTTTCGCGCATGAGCGCAGGTGAAGCAACGGGCGGGGTTAACCCCGCCCGTTGCTGTTCGAGCCCGGCTGCGAAGGCTGCCGGAGTAGCGTAGCCGAGCGACGAGTGCGGCCGCTCGGTGTTGTAGTCGTCGACCCAGCGCGCCAGGATCGAGCGGGCCTGGCGAACCGTGAAGAACAGCGTCTCGTTGAGCAGTTCGTCGCGCATGCGACCGTTGAAGCTCTCGGCGAACCCGTTCTGCGTCGGCTTGCCAGGCGCGATGTAATGCCACTCAATGCCGACATCTCCCGACCAGGCGAGCACCGCGTTCGACGTCAGTTCAGTCCCGTTGTCGCTGACGATCATCTTCGGCCTGCCACGCTCGGCGATCAGATCGGTCAACTCGCGCACGACCCGCCGGCCCGAGATCGACGTGTCCACTACCGCCCGGAGGCATTCGCGCGTCACGTCGTCGACGATGTTGAGCACGCGGAACCGACGCCCGGTGACGAGCTGGTCGTGAACGAAGTCCAGGCTCCAGCGCTGGTTGGGGAGCGCCAGCACCGGCGCGGGTGCCCGCGCGCCAACGGCGCGCCGTCGTCCCTTCCTGCGCCTGACCGTCAGGCCTTCCTCGCGATAGAGCCGCTGGGTCTTCTTGCGATTAATCGTGATGCCGTCCCGGCGGAGCAGGATGTGCAGCCGACGATAGCCGAACCGCCGACGCTGCTGCGCCAACTCGCACAGCCGCGACCGCAGGTCGCCATCATCCGCCCGACACGACCGATACCGCATGCTCGTGCGATCTGCCCCGATGACCGTGCACGCCCGCCGCTCGCTCATCCCCAACGTCGCCTGGAGATGCGCGACCGCTTGCCGCTTCGCGGCGGGCGTCACCACTTTTTTGACAACAGGT
>NZ_LSJO01000232.1:0-8044 GCF_001556735.1 Sphingomonas sp. CCH9-F2
ACGATACTCTCTACCTCGCCGCGCGGGAGCTCGCCTCGGTACAGCGCTGCGTCAATTACCTGGATGGCCTTGGCCGGCAGCCTTCCCCCGTCCGTCTCTTCGGCCGCCCAGCGCCGGATGCGACTGCGCAGCTGGTCGGGCTCGACCAAGCCGGCCATGAAGTCGACTTGGTCGATGCAGGTCTTCAAGAAGAAGGTCGTGAAGCTCGCCAGCTCCTCCTCGCTTAGCGAGCCCCGCCCATCAAGGTCGTTGCGGCGGGGTAGGTCGCAGGCGGCAAGGTGCCGCTTATAGGCCTGCACGTTGCGGCCGAGGCCGCGCGCGATGGACCACACGCCGCCCGTGTCGAGCGCGTCGAGCAGCATGGCGTGCGACATGAGGCGGGCGACCCGCCCGTTGCCGTCGAGAAAAGGGTGAATCCAGGCGAACCGGTGATGCGCGGCCGCGAGAGATACGATGGCGTCCGTCGCGCCGCGCTTCTGATACGCCCAGGCGAAGTGCTCGAGAAAGCGCGGCACCGCCCCGGGGCTGATCGCAATGTGCTGCCCGACCCGGACATCGCGGGTCCGCAGGGCACCGGGCTCGACCAGAACGCGCTCGCCGCCCTCGACCGGCTCAATCCAGAGCATCGACTCGGGCAGATGCTCGCAGAAGCGTCGGTGAACCTCTTGCAGGCCCTCCACGCTCGTCGCCCGGCCCGCCAGCCCTCCCCCGTCGATCCAGCCCTGGACCGCGAAATGGGCGGTCGCCTCGAGCTGCAGGTCCCGCTTGGCCGGGTCAGCGCTGAAGTCGTTCTTCAGCGCCCGCTCGATGTCGACGGGGTGGGTATCATGCCCCTCGATCAGGTTGCTGTAGTAGCAGGTCACCGTTCGGACGAGACCGGCGAGCCCAGCCCGGAGTGCGGGCGGCAGACTGCTGCGGAAGGCGGCAGACTTGGCGGTCAGCTCGATCGCGAGGTCGACGGCGTCGCGGTACCGCGGCCCGCCCTCCCCCATTTTCATGGGCTGCACGGCGCCGATGCCCTCGCCCCGGTCGGCGACCACCCCGAAGTCCGGTTCGTTGGCCATGTCCTGCAGCATCTGGATTACCTGCTTGCCTCGCTAAGGTCGTCCGATCTCCGCCATCCTTGGCCGCTACGATGTCCGCTTCGACGGCCGGCAAACCCAGATCATATGAGCAGGAACGAAGCTGATCCGCCCACCCGTAATCGCAACGCGATGTCTCACATGTCGAAGTCGTAATCGTGGTCGATCTCGATCTCCGGCTCCTTCACCAGCTCTCTGACCGGAACCGGCGCCTGCCGAACAGCCTCCGCCACCGGCTTGGCAGGCTCGCTGCCGATGGATCGGAGGGCGGCACTCATCGCCTCCAGTTGGCGGCGATCGCTCGCGCCAGGATCGTCTAGTCGGGGCAGCTCGCCCGTGGCCGGATCGAATCGCTCCCTACCGGACAACGAGAGCTCGGGTGCCACATCGCTCGCGTGCGGAACGTCACCGCGATGTGACTCGATCGCGTTGGCGAGCGCTTTCTTGTCGTCGGTGTGCAGCGACACGTCCTCGCGCGCGCGGGTCTGGAGCACGTAGTAGAGGCTCTCGCTGTTCAGCAGCCTGTCGCGGCTGTCCATCACCGTGATCGCGCGATCGACCGTCATCCCTTGCGCACGGTGCATGTTGATGACAGCGCCATGGCCAAGCCGCTCGCGCATCGGATCGTCGGGCCCGATCACATGATCCCGGTCACGGCCGGACAGGTGGAGCGTGTCGCCATCGATCGCGGTGAGCGTCATCGCAGCACCGTTCGCCAGCCCGCGCTTCAGGTCGCTGGCCGTGAAGACCAAGCGGTCACCTTCGCGAACTTCGATCTCTCCGGGAACGGAGAGCGCGGCCCCCTCCCCTCCCGATCGGAGGCTTTTGGGATCGAAGAGCCTGGTTTGACCGTCACGGGCGAGCTCGAGCATGCCGCTCGCCCGATCGATCAAGCCAACCTCGTAGGATCCCGGCACAAGCCCTGACTGGTGGCGGTAGATGTCGAGCCGCATCCCCTCCGCCCAATGCCGGATCTGGCGCAGCTCCTCGCGGGTCAGGTTCAGCGTGTCCCAGCTGCGCAGGCTCAGGGCGTCCGCGCCCAGCTTTCCTCTAGCCAGCAGCTCGGCCCGAACCGTCTCCAGCACGGCTTCGCGCAGCACGTGCCCCGAAGTGAGCAAGGCGGTGCGGTCGCGTTCTTCGGGCGAAAGCTGCAGATATTCTACAACGGCCGCTCCTGCGGGATGAGCGTTCTCCTGGACCTTGTTCCCGAGCCGTTCGAAAGCAGCAGCGACCCTGCCCTCGCGTGCCAGGGAGGCGGCCTCACGGAGCACATCGGTCTGTTGGCGCCGGTTCTCGGTCAGCCGCACCGTCGGAGCCTCCGCCTCCTGCAGCAGCGCGAACGGCCGCCCGGCCTCTACGGCGGGTATCTGCTTCACGTCACCGACCAGCACCAGCTTGGCGGCCTCGCCGTTCCGGGCGACCTCGAACAACCCGGCAAGCTGACGCGAGGACACCATCGAGGCCTCCTCCAGCACCACGACCTTGCCCTTCATCAGCGCCGACAGCTGCTCGTTCGGCTTGGCCGGGCCGACCCGGCTAGCATGCTCCTTCAGCACGGATGCGAGCGAGCGCACCTCCAGCCCCCGTCCGGTCAGGTCATCCATCAACTTGTTCTGCGGGACCAGCACCAGCATCCCCGCCCCTACTTCCGCGCCAACCTCCCGTACGAGTTCGAAGAGGAACGACTTGCCGGTACCGGCATCGCCTTGGACGACCTGGATGCGGTTGGTGCCGGACAGCATGGCGTGTACCGCGACACGCTGTTCGCCGGACAGCGTGACCTCGCGCCGACTGGCCGCGCGGTCGAGTGCGGTGTCGACCGAAGCGGCCTCGAGGATGGGTGTCCCCTGCCCCACCCCGCCATGCGCGGCCGCAACCAGCGCCTTTTCCGTCGCCAGCATATCGCGGGTCGTGAGCCGGTCTGCGTGCAGGCTGCCGCGCGGACCGGCGATGAGCACACCTGCCTCGCGCAGCCGCTCGATGCGCTCCTCGATACCGCGCACCGTCGCGCCCTTCTCCGCCATATCGAGGCTGCTTTTCAGCAGGTTCGCGTAGGTGAAGCTCGCTTCGCGTTCGCCGAGGTGCCGAACACCGGCCGCGACCGCATAGCCGCTCGCCAGCTCGGCGCTCCGGCGCACCGCATCCGTGCCGTGAAGCAGCGGCTCGGGTCGTGGTCCGAAGGCATGCGTGATCCGCTCAAGCAAGGCGGCCCCCCAGGCACGCACGGCATCGAGTACGGACCGCGGCCGCTCGATTCCGCGCGCGGCGTCCACGACGGCGGAGATGGCAGCACCATGGACCTCGGCCTTCTCGGCCCACATGACGCGGGCAACCGTGGCATCGCCCGCCTGTTTGGCGTCGCGAGTACTGACCGCGATCGTCTCCATCGCCTTCGGGCCGGAAGCCCCAAGCTCAGCCGCCCGGCTAAGGATCTGTTCGCGCCGTGCGCTGAACGCATCGATGGCGGCACGCGGGATACCGCTGATCTCGAACTGACCGTGCTTGCCGGTGATCTCGATCCGATAGCCGAGCTGCTCCAACCGGGCACGGAAGTCGGCATGGAAGGCGGCGCCGATCGTGCTCGAATGCTTCCACAGCGCCGGATTGTGGAGGGCGACCCAGCGACCGTCACCCCGCTGTGCGGCATTCGCCACGACGACATGAGCGTGGGCCTGCGGGTCGAGCTTCCGGCTAAGGTCATGGTAGAAGATCGCGTACACCAAGCGACCGGGTTCGATCACCGCGCCGGCCTTGCCCGACCGCACCTCCCCGAACCGCTCCTCGGCCCACGCCATGGTGCTCCGGATCGCTTCCGCAAACGCTGGCATGACCCGCTCATCGCGGCCGATCATGGCGACCAGCGATACCGACTTCGGCGCGCTGAACGTCAGCTCGAACCCCGGCGCCCGCTCGCCATTGCCCCCTCTCGCAATAACGGCCCCGTTGGGCAGTTTGCCGTCCAGCACCTCGGCGAATTTTCCGGCATTCACGGTGCCGGACAGACCGAGTTCCTCGGCCCCTCCCCCGCCCCACTCGGAGGGCCCTTCCTGCTCCCCGGTGTAGTAGTTGTCGGCCGCATAATAGCCGGCGGCATCACCGCCGCCGGCGATCGAGTTGGGCCGGACGGTCACGGCGTCGTGCCGAGCAGAGGCGGAAAGGTGAGCCGGCACGGAAACGGCTTCTTCATGCGCTTCGCGTGGTCCACGCATTCGGCGTACCGGACCCGGTATGTATCATCGCCGAGAAGGCCTTTGGTCTCCGCCATCAGCTCGCCTTTCGTGCGCCCATCGCCTGCCAGGCTCCATGCCGCAGATGCCGAGTCACTCTCACCCAGAAGGCGGATGGAAAGCCAGCGCGTCGGCGCCGTATTCGCGAAAAGTAGGCAGATCAGAACAAGTCCGGCGATGCCAAGGGCGGCACCTGCGCCAAGCTTTGTACGCGTACCCGACTGACGCTTCTCGATGCGATCGAGCTGCTTCCCGAGGCTCTTCGCCTGCTCCTCGGCGGCTTTGGTGACATTGAGAACCGAGGCGGCCAGAGCGCCCTGCGCTTCCTTGAAGATGGTCGTAAATTCGGCCTGGAACTTGGCGATCATGTCGCGGAGATGTCCGGTCCCGCCGGTCTCCTTGATGGTCGTCTTGATCGCGTCGAAGCCTGCGTTCAACGCGCCGGGCAGATCCTTCGTTTGCTGGGCGATCAGGGCCGAGACGCGGCGCGTGATCTCGCCGATTTGAGCGGTCTGTTCCTCCATGCGATCGGCATGGCGGCGCTCACGTTGCTGACGCACCGACAGGGCTGCTTGTGCCTCCCTGTCGAACATGGTGGTGACCGCCTGTTCGACGAGATCACGGATGGGAATATTGCGCCGTTTGGATTCGGCATCCAGGCGGCTGTGGACCTCACTGGAGACGTCGATCCGCCTGCGGCCGGCATCGGTCATCGCCGCAGCATCCCGCGCGCTTCGGCCAGCATCCGGGTTGCCAGGTCGGTCCGGCGCTGCCGCATCTCAGCCAGCCCCTTCTTGCTCTCCGGGCCACGCCCGACCTGCACTTCCGCGACGACTTCCAGGCCGGCACGAACCTTGGTGAGCTGGTCGAGCAGGATCTCGTCGAGCGGCAGCAGCTCGTCCTCGAGTGAGCGCACCAGCGTGTCCGCCACCCAGGCGCTGCGCGTCTTGCCGACCTGGCCCGCGCGGCGCTCGATGCCGGCAAGCTGGTCGGGTTGCAGGTACACCGTGATCGGTACGCGCGCCATGCGGACCCCCTTCTACCCCGGAAGGGAGTGTGCATTGCGCATAACGGGCGCGCAAGGAGGAAGTGCAGAGCAGCGCCAGAAGAAACGCTGCAAATCCGTGCTCTAGATGCTCTGTGGACCACCATGGACCAGACGGTCCGAGCACAGCATCTGCGTCGGACCATGCCGCTCAAACGACGCGAATCTGCCCTTTTTCGCACCCCGTCAGGGTGCATCGGGTGTGCCCCTACCCTTACTGCTCAGTAAGCTGGCCGCCGTAGATGATGTGGTTCTTTCGGGCGCATCCCCGGATTCCGGCGGAGCACACGGGCCGGCGCATGAGCCGGCCAGCCGACTCAGTCTTGCCCCGCCTGACGCAGGCTTGCCCGTAAGGCTTCGAGCGCCTCCTCGCTCAGCGTTTCAGGCGTCAGCACCAGCCGGTCCCGCATGGCACGGCGCGTCAGCCGTATGAGGAAGGCCAGTTCCGGCGCCTCGAACGGGTCGTTTACCGCCAGCTCGCGCGACCGCTCGCCGTCGGTGATCGTGAGATGGAAGATGCGGGCTTCCAGTGCCGGCCAGGCCGGATCGGGTCGCGTGAAGAAGTCGATCGCGTCGGCATGGGCGAGGAGGTTGGACCAGTCCTCCGGAGCGATCTCATCGAGCGTGCGACCCTCCTCATGGTAGAGGGTTCCATGCGGGGTGAACCATCCCGAAATCCCAAGCGTGATGACGTCCGTCATGGGTCGGTTCCCTCCCCGTTGTCGGTCGGGCGCTGATGCTTGTGCCGGTCGTGTTCAGCACCGCTCGGAGCGTCAGGATGGCGCGGCATTGCGGCGGCCCCCGGATCGTTCCAAACCGTGTCGAACGCATGCTGAAGGCGAGCTGCAACAAGGGTGCATCCAGCCCGGTCGAGCAACGCCAACGCCAGGCGCATCAGCGCCAATGCCGTCCTGACATCGTGGTGTTCGACGTCGCTCATCGGCGGGCGTGATCCGGGTTAACGACGGGCCGATGGACATTGCCAGAGCCATCCTGTTCCGCAATCGGTCTGAGCTCGAGATGCGGCATCAGGTTGCATCGGATCTGGTCGTCGGTGCCGGGGCCGTACCAGCCGGCGCAGCGGTCCTCTTCCGAGAACCGGTGCCACGCCATGAACGCGACATCCTCACTGATGGCGATGCCGTCGGCAGCCAGGACAGCCACGATCCGAAGTACGTCATCACGGTAGTCGACGCGCATCCGCTGCTCCCATTCGAGCGGCTTCAGAACCGCCTGGTAGCGTAGCCGTTCGTGCCCGGATCGATCGGTCATTCGCCCTCTCGCGTGCCGCTTATTCCTGAGGGGATCCCGAGCCGCTCACGCTGCTCGTCGCGGGTCGCGTAGCGGTCGGACCTGATACCTACAATTTCCGTCCGCGAGCCATGTCCAGCGGTCACGAGAGCGGCCCGGATCAGCTCGCCGACGTCATGCGAGCCGGCCTGCGCTTCAAGGCTGGCAAGCATGGGGTAAGGCAGGTCCAACATGACCCGGATCATCCAATCTCCCGCCTCGGTGCGGGTCGGGTAGCCGCCGTGTCCTGGCTCGCTCCAGTCGGTGCCGGCGAGGAGCAACCGCAGGTCCGTCGAAGGGTCGGCCGACGCATAGGGCGGGGTCTCACGGGAGGGCAAAGGCGTTAGTTTGAAGTCGCTCAGGTCGATGGTCATGGCGGGTCTCCGTTCAGGGTTTCCAGTTTATGCAAATCGGGCAGATCGGCTCCTCAGAGTCCGTAGGTGCACGGCGTCGAGAAGGTCGGCGCCAGCGCATCACGCCGGGACCAGAAGGTGGATTGGCCGTTGGGCGTTAGCGTGGTCGGGGGCACCGCGATCTCGACCATGGGACCGCGGATCTGGACTACCGTGCCGCAGTTGGTGACGGTTCCGATCGCGAGGTCGCGTCGGAAGGCTTCGTGCCGGTTCTGCTCGGCCTCTCGGTCGGCGACGTAGCTGTCCTGGGTGCGTTGGAACCATGCCGCAGAGCGGATCTGGTCGGGGCGGCAGGCATAGACGGCGGTGCGGGTCGGGACCATCGACACGCGGCTCATTAGCCGGCTGCCCAGGTCGCCTTTCGTCGCCACCTCGGTCGTGTCGAATGTGATCGCGACGAAGCCTCCGAGGACCTGGTCCGGTCCACGCGAGCACACGGCCGACATGCCGGACCAGAAGTGCTTGAACTCGCCCCGGGGCGGCAGCCTGCGGCCGAGCGCGCGATCGCGGAAGGTGCGTGCTGCGTCCCCCTCCTCCGGCTCGAGCCGACCGCCCTTGGCGCTACACTCCTGAGCGAAGGCATCGCGGGCGCGCTCGGCTGTCGCCGAGCCGTTGGTGGTAATCTTCTCGGAGAAGAAGGAGTAGCCGATGATCTCGTCAGCGTCGTCGAGCAGCGGGAAGACCTGCGGCGACGGGCGGGTCCGAAGCGACCCGCTGGTCTTCACGTCGGTATCGCCGCCGATGGTGGTGAGAAAGTCAGCGACACCGAGTGATTGCTGCGCCATGGCCGGAACGCCCGCCAGAGCCGCTGTGAGCGCCGCTACGGCTCGAAACGTACCCTGCCCTGCCATGACCGCCTCCCCGTCGTCTGGAGGCGTTCTCCGGCCCGTGAGCCGGGTGTTAGCAACCCTGCATAGCACAAGGCGCCGCCACTTGTGGCTTAGCTGCTGCCCGGCCTTCGACGCGAGGGTATCCTTTGTTGACCAG
>NZ_LSJO01000233.1:0-7794 GCF_001556735.1 Sphingomonas sp. CCH9-F2
GCACGCGCGGTCCAGCGTCGCCTCTTCCTCCGGGGGCACGCCCATGACGATCGCCATCATGCACCCGACCGCGCCGGCGACATGATAGCAATAACGGTACAGGTCGTCCTCATCGGCCGGGCGCCAGTCGTCGGCGTCGAGCTGGAACCCGTCGATCAGGTCGTGGACGTAACGCGGCGGCATCCGCGTTTCGGCGGCGACGACGCCCAGCGCGTCGAACGCCGGATCGCCGGTCGGCTGGCCGGCGAGCGCCGCGACGCTGAGCGCGCGGACCCGCGTGACGCGGCGCTGCGCGTCGGTGACCGCGACCCGTTCGCCGCCATGGTCCTGCCCGTCGACCAGATCGTCGCACGCGCGGCACCAGGCGTAGAGCAGCCACGCGCGCTCGCGCACGGCGGCGGCGAACAGGGTGGAGGCGGCGGCGAAGCTTTTCGAGCCGCGCGCGATCGACACGCGCGCCGCCCCCACCAGCGCCGCGCGCTCGGGCATCACAGGTCGGACGCCGCCATGCGCACGATCGGCTGGGTCGGGACATGCGCCGCCATCCGGCCAAGCAGCGCATCCAGCGTATCGGCGACGATCAGCAGCTCGCGATGCTGCGCGCGCAGGAAGCCGACGTCGCCCATCTTGTGCCAGAAGGCCACGATATCGTCATAATAGCCGCGCGCGTTGAGCAGCCCGACCGGATCGGCGTGATAGCCCAGCTGCGCCCAGCTGAGCGCCTCCCACAATTCGTCCATCGTGCCGGTGCCGCCGGGCAGCGTGACGAACCCGTCGGCCAGGTCGGTGAACGCCTGCTTGCGCTGGTGCATGCCCGTGACGACGTGGAGTTCGGTAAGGCCGCGGTGCGCAACCTCCGCATCGACCAGCGCCTGCGGGATGACGCCGATCACCTCGCCCCCCGCGGCGAGCGCCGAATCGGCGATCGCGCCCATCAGCCCCAGCCGTCCGCCGCCATACACGACGCCGATCCCGCGCCGCGCCAGCGTGTCGCCGACCTGCCGCGCAAGATCGAGGTAGAAGGGGTCGGCGGGCGTGGCCGAGCCGCAATAGATGGCAAGACGCTTCATGCCGCCGCGCTACTGCCAACGCGGGGAAAGGGGAAGGGGCTGACCTATCCCCGCGCCAGCTGGGGGGCCTATCTCCGTTCCAGCATCAGCGCCGCGGTCGCCTTCGCGCTGCCGACCACGCCGGGGATGCCGGCGCCGGGGTGCGTGCCCGCGCCGGTGAAGAACAGGTTGTGGATCGAATCGTCGCGGTTGTGGACGCGGAAATAGGCGCTCTGCGTCAGGATCGGTTCCAGCGAGAAGGCGCTGCCGAGATGCGCGTTGAGATCCTGCGCGAAATCGGTCGGCGCGTAGCTGAACTTCGTGACGATGCGGTCGTGGATATCGGGGATCAGCCGCCGCCCGACCTCGTCCAGGATGCGCTTTTCCAGGATCGGGCGCACCGTTTCCCAGTCGCCGGCGTACTTGCCCATGTGCGGGACGGGGGCGAGCGCGTAGAAGGTCGAATTCCCCTCCGGCGCCAGCGACGGATCGGTGACGGTCGGGTGGTGGAGGTAGAGCGAGAAATCCTCGCTCAGCATCCCGTGTTCGTAGATGTCATCGAGCAGCCCCTTATAGCGCGGACCGAACAGGATCATGTGGTGCGGGATGCCCGGCCACGTCCCCTTGATGCCGAAATGGACGACGAACAGCGACGGGGAAAACCGCTTGCGCTCCAGCCGGGCGGCGGTGCGCCGCGCCGCGCCCGAACCGGGCAACAGATCGCGATAGACGTGCATGATGTCGGCATTGGCGGCCAGCATGTCGACCTCCGCGCGGAAGCCGCCCTGCGTCTCCACCGCAGTCACGCGATCGCCCAGCGTCTCGATCCGCGCGACCGGATCGGCAAGGCGCAGCGTGCCGCCCAGCCGTTCGAACAGCGCGACCATCCCGGCGACCAGCCGGTTGGTACCGCCGCGCGCGAACCACACGCCGCCGTCGCGCTCCAGCTTGTGGATCAGCGCGTAGATCGCGCTGGTGGTCATCGGATTGCCGCCGACCAGCAGGGTGTGGAACGACAGCGCCTGGCGCAGCCGTTCGTCCTGCACGAACGTCGACACCATCGCATAGACCGATCGCCACGCCTGATATTTCATCAGCGCTGGCGCCGCCTTGATCATCGAGGCGAAGTCTAGGAAGGCGACGTGCCCGAGCTTCTCATAGCCCTCGCGATAGACGCCCGCGGAATATTCGAGGAATTTGGCATAGCCGGCATTGTCGGCCGGGTTGAGCTTCGCGATCTCGGCATGGAGCAGCGTGTCGTCGTTGGTATAGTCGAACGTCGACCCGTCGGGCCAGTGCAGCCGGTAGAAGGGCTGGACCGGTTCGAGCACGACGTCGTCGGCCATGCGGTTGCCCGACAGCGCCCACAATTCCTCCAGGCACGCCGGATCGGTGATGACCGTCGGGCCGCCGTCGAATACGAAGCCGTCGCGTTCCCAATAATAGGCGCGCCCACCGGGCTTGTCGCGCGATTCGAGGATCGTCGTCTCGACCCCGGCCGATTGCAGCCGGATCGCCAGCGCCAGCCCGCCGAAGCCGGCGCCCACCACCACCGCGCGCGTCATGCCGCGGCCCCCGCGAGCGCGGTAATCGCGCGCCCGATCGGCACCGGCGGGCGCCCGCTGAGCACGCGCAGCTTGTCGAACGCGGTCGATCGCGCGGCGTAGAAGCGCGCCACCAGCGACGGCGACAGGCGGTAGAAGCGTTCCAGCACGCGATAGCGCTGATCGGGGTCGGCGGCCTTGAAGAGCATGAGGTCGAGCATCCGGTAGAAGCGCCGCGCGGCCCAGGCGCGCGCCGCGTGATCGTGGGTGACATCGTGCAGCGCCGCGCCCGACAGGTCACGCTGCGCGGCGATCAGCGTGGCGAGCCGCGCGGCATCGGGCAGCGAATAGCCGGTGGTCGGGTGGAACAGCGCCGCACGCGCGCCCGCCTTGGCCACCTTTGCACCCCCCGATCGCCAGTATCGCGCGAAATCCCCCCCCATGACGACCGGCAGCACGCCTTGTTCCCGATGCAGCGGTTCGCCCACCTGCCAGCCGCGCGCCGCGGCATAATCGCCGATGCGCCGCGTCAGCAGCGCGCGGTCGAGCGCGGGCGTGTCGCTGTAATAGGTATCCTCCACCAGCAGCCGGTCATCGCTGAACGGCAACAGATAAACGAAGCGATAGCCGTCGTCCTGCACGACGGTGGCGTCCATCACCAGCGGGCGTTCGATGCCGTGACCGCCCGCGACGGGCAGTTCGTGGCCGACGAATTTCTGCCACCCGCAGTCGAGCAGCGACAGGTCGCCCGGGCCGCGCGCGTCGATCACCGCGCCGGCGTTGAGCCGGTCGCCCTCCGCCAAGATCACCGCGGTCGCGCTGCATGCCACGACCTGCCGCCCGGTCATGATCGCGCGGCGCGGCAACGCGGCGCGGACATGCGCATCGAGCCGGTCGGACCGCACCGAATAATAGGATTGCGCCAGCGTGCGCGCATGGGCGGGGAACCGCACGTCATAGGACGGCCAGGCATGGTCGACGATCGGCGCCAGTAGCGCGCGTTCCGCCTCCCCCACGTCGGCGCCGAAGAACGACCAGACGTGGCGCCCGCCGATCGTGTCGTCGCCCTCGATCAGGCGGACGTCGCATTGCGGGTGGCGCGCCGCCACCGCCAGCGCGATCAGCGCCCCCGACAGGCCGCCGCCGACGATCGCCAGGTCGCATTTGTTGATCGTCGCCATCCCCGCCAGCGCTACCCGATTGCGCAGATGGCGGAAACCTCAATGATGCCCATGCTCGTGATCGTGATCGTGATCGTGCCCGGCGGCGTGCAGCGCCTCCAGCACCTCGTCGGTGCGCGCCGGATCGCCGATCGCCAGCACGTGACCGGCGCTGTCGGCGGTCAGCGGATCGCCGTTCCAGTCGCACATCCGCCCGCCCGCGCCCTCCACGATTGGTGCCAGCGCGGCGAAATCGTACAGTTTCAGCCCCGATTCGCAGACGATGTCCAGAAAGCCGCTGGCGAGCAGGCCGTAGTTATAGCAGTCGCCGCCATAGACCGGACCCTGCCGCGGCGCGCCGCCGCTGGCCGCAGCGACCAGCGCCAGATAATGCGGCACGTCGCCGTCGTCGAACAGATGCGGGCTGGTGGTGGCGACGATCGCCCCCTCCAGCGCGGGGCAGGGGCGCGTCGCGGCGGGCGCGCCGTTGAACAGGGTGGGCCGCCCCGCCACCCCCAGCCAGCGTTCGCGCTGCACCGGCTGGTCGATGACGCCCAGCACCGGCCAGCCATCCTCCACCAGCGCGATCAGCGTGCCGAAGATCGCGCGCCCGGCGGTGAAGCTGCGCGTGCCGTCGATCGGATCGAGCACCCACTGGCGCCCGGTCACGCCGTCCTTCACGCCATGTTCCTCCCCCACGATGCCGTCGCCGGAGCGTTCGGCGTCGAGGATGCGGCGCATCGCCTCCTCCGCCTCGCGGTCGGCGCGGGTCACGGGGGAGCGATCGGCCTTCATCTCCAGCCCGGCGGGGCGGCGGAAATAGGGGCGGATGACCGCCCCCGCCGCATCGGCGAGGCGGTGGGCGAGGTCGATGTCGGAGGGGCGCACGGGCATGACCGGCGGCCTATCGCGCCCCGCCGCCGCGCGCTAGGGTGTCGGCAACGTCAAGGAGTATTCCCGATGCGCTTCCTGCCTGCCGCCGCGATGGCCGCCGCCTTTGCCGCCTCGTTCTCGCTCGGTGCCGCGCCGGCCGCCGCCGCGCTTGCCCCCGGGGCGGTCGCGCCCGATTTCAGCACCCGCGGCGCGATCGCCGGCAAGGTGGTGGCGATCAACCTGAAGCAACAGCTGCGCCGCGGGCCGGTGGTGCTGTACTTCTTCCCGGCGGCGTTCACCTCCGGCTGCAACGCGGAGGCGCGCGCCTTCGCCGAGAAGGTCGATGCGTTCAAGGCGGCGGGCGCGACCGTCATCGGCATGTCGGCGGACGATGTCGCCGACCTCCAGAAATTCTCGTCCAGCGAATGCGCGGGCAAGTTCGCGGTGGCCAGCGCCGGGCCGCGCGTCATCGCGGGCTATGACGTCGCGCTGGGGCGGCAGGTGAAGGGGCGCGATGCGACCACCCGCACCAGCTATGTCATCGGGCGCGACGGGCGCATCGCGTTCGTCCATTCCGACATGAACCCGGCGGAGCATGTCGCGCTGACGCTGGCGGCGGTGCAGAAGCTGCGCGGACGGTAAATTCGGCGCACATACGATCTATTAGCACCTGTCCCCTATGTTCCGGCCGTTCGATCATTGCAGCGCCGAAACGGCGCCCGGGAGACGATGGTGGCAGGAAAGACGGATCACGCGGCGCAGGCATCGACGGGGGATCGGCTGTTCGCGAAGATCGGCGCGTTCCTGACCGCCAACCGGCTGAGCCCCGATCCGGCGCATTACAGCTTCGCCCATGCCGTGCTGGCCAATGCCGACGGCTTGCTGGCGCGGCGCGTGGCGGAGATCACCGACGGCGGCGTGCGGCTGACCGCGCAGGACATCGTGCGGCTGGGCGGGCAGGCGAAGACCGGCGCGCCCATCGCCGCCGCGGCCGGCGCGGACAATGACGACGACGACCGGATGGTCGCCGATCCCGCCACGCACCAGGCGATGATCGAACGCGTGCTGATGCAAATCGCCGGGTTCGACGACACGATCACGATCGCGCATGCCGAGGCGAACAATTTCGGCCGCGACCTGGCCCGCAGCGCCGCGCAGATGCGCGACGTCGGCCCCGCCGCCAGCGCCGAGGAGATCGGGCGGCTGACCAACGACATGATCGCGCGCGTCCACCAGGCCGAAGAGCGGCTGGACGCCGCCCGCCGCGAAACCGAGGAGCTGCGCGCCGCGCTGGACGAGGCACGCGGATCGGCGCGGACCGACCCGTTGACGGAGCTTCCCAACCGGCGCGCGTTCGACGAAGCCTTCGCCGGGCTGGATCGCGACCGGCCGATCGCGGTCGCGATCTGCGACATCGACCATTTCAAGCGGATCAACGACAATTTCGGCCATGCGGTGGGTGACCGCGTGATCCGCGCGGTGGCGCATACGCTGGCCAGCGAATGCGGCTGCCTGGTCGCGCGCTATGGCGGCGAGGAATTCGCGCTGCTGTTCGACCGAATCGGGCTGGACGAGGCCGCCGAGCGGATCGAAAGCGCGCGCCAGGCGATCACCGGGCGCCGGCTGCGCGTGCGCGAGACGGGCGAGCTGGTCGGCACGGTGTCCTTCTCCGCCGGGGTTGCCGAAGGCTGTCCGGGCGAGGGGCGCGCCGCGCTGATGCTGCGTGCCGACGCCGCGCTGTATCGCGCCAAGGACCAGGGCCGCGCCCGCACGATCACCGCACCACATGTTGGCGAAACGTGCGAACGGCAGGTGGCGTAATCCGCCGGCCCGCGGCGGCAGAAATAGCCAATTCCTTGTAACGCGTGGATTTTCCATTTCTGGCACGATCGATGCTGAAGCGGTGGCATGGCCGGATCAGCCGGTCGGCCACTATCGGAGACTTGCCATGTACCGTTCCGCCGACCTGCGCCGTATCGCCGCTTCGCTGTCCGCCGCCATCGCCGTCGCCACGCTGCTGGTCGGCGCCGCCGTCCCGCTCGCACCGATCGCCTGACCGCCCGGAGCCGTCTCGCCATGCGCCGCCACCCCGATCCGTATCGCACCGTGATGCTGTTCGCCGCCGCTTTCTCCACCACCGGGCTGCTGCTCTACGTCGATGCGGCGAGCGTGTTCGGCATCTGACCGGCACGCCGGCCGCGTCCGTGCGTTGTGCCGCCATGGAGCTTGACCGGTTCGTCGCCGCCCAGTCGCCCGATTACGCCATCGCGCTGGCCGAACTGCGCGCGGGGGCAAAGCGGCACCACTGGATGTGGTACGTCTTCCCGCAGATCGCCGGACTGGGGCGCAGCACGACCGCGCGCCATTACGCCATCGCCGACCTGGCCGAGGCGCGCGCCTATCTGGCGCATCCGCTGCTGGGGTCGCGCTATATCGAATGCGTCACCGCGATCGCCGGGCACCCCGACCGGTCGGCCGAGGCGATGCTGGGCGCGGTCGACGCGATGAAGCTGCGGTCGTCGCTGACGCTGTTCGATGCCGCGGGCGCGCCGCCGATCGTGGCGGCGACGCTGCGCCACCTGTTCGGCGCGCCCGACGCGGCGACGCTGGCGTTGATCGCCGCAAACTAGCTGGCGGCGGGCGCCGGGCTGCCGGCCACGGGCGCGACGGCGGCGATGCCGTCATTGCCGATCGCGACCAGCCAGTGCGAATCATTGTCGCACGTCGCCACCCAGGCGGGCTTCCCCGCCACCGCGGGCACGGCCGTCGACCGTTCCACGCCCTGGCATTCGCGCCCGGCGTCGCGAATCGCGCGGAACAGGACGGCGTTGCGCTCCCCTTCGTTCATCGCGGCGATTCGCGCGATCGTGTCGCCGGCATTCGCCGGCTCGGCGGTATTGGCCGGCGCGGACCCGCTGCCCCCGCAGGCGGCCAGCGGCGCGGCGGCCAGCATCACAAGCGCAAAACGACGCATTCGCTCTCCTTCCCGGTCGTGTCGGGCTGCCGAGGGCGGCAGCCCGTGACGGCACGCGAAACACCTGATGACGCGCGCCGGTGCCCGCTATAACGTAGGGCAGTTTCAGGGGGTACGGGTGATGCGTAGCGGTCGGCGTCGGGTGGTGGGACTGGTGGCGCTGGCGGCGATGCTCGCCTCGTGCGGCGGCGGGG
>NZ_LSJO01000234.1:0-214 GCF_001556735.1 Sphingomonas sp. CCH9-F2
CGCGTGCGGGCAGCGCGCCGGCTCGCCCCGCCGGCTCCCGCGGCGGCGCGCCCCGCGGCGGCGGTGCGCCGAAACGCTGACGATGCATCCCGATCCGGCCTTCGCGATCGATACGGCCGCGTGCCGCACGGTCGCGCGGCGGCTCGGCTTCGCGCAGGTCGCGCTGTCCGCCGGCGGGCGGCTGGCGCTGGTCCATGCGCCGCTGGTGCTGGCG
>NZ_LSJO01000235.1:0-7698 GCF_001556735.1 Sphingomonas sp. CCH9-F2
CACGCCCGCTGCCGCCGCTGCGGCTGCGGGCGTGCTGGACGCCGTTTTCATCGGTGACCACCCGCGCGCCGGCCAGATGGTGGCCGGCGGCACATTCCGGCGGCACCGCGGCGGCCGGACCGGGGGCAGGGTGCGGACCGCTCATGCCGCGACCCCGGCGGTCTCCGCCGCCGCCGCATTGTTCGCCGCCGGGGGCGGGGTAGGCGGGCGATCCGCGCCGCCGTCGCCGCGCGCGGGCCGCGCGGGAAGCGCCAGATGCGGCGACGATGCCTCCACCATCGGCCGGCCGACCAGCCGCGACAGGTCGCGCAGCGCCTTCAGCATCCCCAGCCCGTGCGGCCCGGCGATATAGCGCGGCTCCCATTCGGGGGCGTATTTCTCCTTGTAGGCGCGCAGGCCGCGGAACCCGTAGAAGCGTTCGCCGTGGCGGAACACCAGCGCCGCCGCCTTCGCCCAGGCGGGCGCCAGCCGCCGCCCCTCGATCCCCGACAGCGGCGCGATGCCGAGCGTGAAGCGGCGATAGCCGCGCGCCTGCGCCCATTGCAGCAGGTGGACGAACAGGAAATCCATCGTCCCCGGCGGGGCGGCATCCACCTGGCGCATCAGGTCGACCGACGCCTCGCTGCGGTCGGCGGTCAGCCAGAGGTTGGCGAAGGCGACGATCCGCCCGTCGATCAGCACCAGCGCGATGTCGAAATGGCGCAGGTAGTCGCGGTCGAACCGCCCCAGGCTGAAGCCCTTTTCCTCATGCCGCTTGGCGCGCACCCATTCGTCGGAGACGCGCGCCAGTTCGTCCATGATGACCGGCACCGCCGCGGCGGGGACGATGCGGAATTCGGCGCCCTTGCGCGCGACCGCACGCTCCGCCTTGCGGACCGAGCGCAGCCGCGGCGTGTCGAGCGTGAAGGCGGACAGGTCGACCACCGCCTCCTCGCCATATTTGATGATCTCCAGCCCCATGCCGATCGCCAGGTCCAGCATCGGCGCGGTGATCTGGTACAGCAGCAGCCGCCCCTGCGCGCGGTCGGCCATGTCGCGCATCTGCCACAGCAGCGCGGGCCAGGCGGCGGGCGCGCCGACGGGATCGCCCATCACGATCCAACTCGACCCGCGCACCTGGTACATCAGCAGCGCGGTTTCGTCGTCGGACAGCAGGAAGCGCTTGTCGCCGGTCAGCGCCAGCATCGCGTCGGTGCGCGTCGCGGTGGCCAGGATGCGCGCGATCGCATCGGCATCGGCGGGCGGGTGCGCGGCGACCCGCGCCGGCCCCATCAGCCGCCAGATCGTCGCCCCCGCCAGCATCACCGCCACCGCCAGCGTCGCGCGCAGGAAGCGCGGCGCATCGCCCTTCAGCGCGACCTGCCACCACAGGTCGTCGGCATAGGGCACGCGGCGATAGGCGAAGAACCCCGCCCAGGTCGCGAGCGCAACGATCGTGGCGATCGACGCGATCCACCCGGCGGTCAGCGGCGCCTGCGTCAGCGCGCTGCGCCGGTAGAAGGCGGGGCGCGTCCATTGCAGCAGCCCCGCCAGCGCCAGGCAGACGATCGCTTCCTCGACGTCGATCCCCTTCGCCAGCGAAAAGGCGGCGGCGGCCAGCAGCAGCGCGCGCGTCGCCACGAACGCGCCGTCCAGCCGTCGGTACAGCGCCGGGGCCATCAGCAGCAGCCCGGTGCCCGCCAGACTCGCGGCGATATGGCTCGCCTCGATGAACGGCAGTGGCAGGATATGCCCCAGAACGCCCATGCGCGCATGGAGCGAGGGCAGCGACCCCGACAGCAGCAGCATCCCCCCGCCCAGGAACGTCGCCGCCGCCATCGTCAGCGGTGCGATCCCGCTGGCGACCGCGCGCCCCTCCGCCAGCAGCCGCGCGGGCAGTGCGCGGTGGCGCCGCCCCTCGTGCCACGCCAGCAACGCCACCCCCAGAGCCAGCGGGGCGAGGTAATAGATGACGCGATAGGCGATCAGCGCGGCGAACAGGTCGGCCCGGTCGCCGGGGATCACCGCCAGCACCACCGCCTCGAAGACGCCGATCCCGCCGGGGACGTGCGTCACCACCGCCGCGACGATGCCGAGCGCATAGGCCAGGACGAAGGCGGGCAGCAGCGCCGGCTGCGCGCCGGGGATCAGCACGTACAGCGCGGCGGCGGCGGCGGCGGTGTCCAGCGCGGCGATCGCGATCTGCGCCAGCGCCTGCCGCGCGTCGGGCAGCGGCACCGAGAGCCGCCACAGCCGCAGCGGCGCACGCCGTACCGCGCACGCTGCGACCAGCGCCGCCGCCAGCGCCAATATGCCGACGCCCGCGGCATGCGCCGCATCGGCGCCGATCGTCGCCCCGGCAATCGTCAGCGCGCCGTCGCGCAGCGCCAGCGCCAGCCCGGCGACGGTGACGATCCCGGCCCAGAAGGTCGCGCTGGCGATCCCGACGACGCGCGCGACGTCCGGCCCGTCCAGCCCGGCGGCGCTGTAGATGCGATAGCGCGCCGACCCGCCGGTCAGCAGCGACAGCCCCAGATTGTGGCTGAGCGTGTAACTGGTGAACGACGCCAGTGCCGCAGTGCGCCACGGCAGCGGCCGCCCGATGATGCGCAGCGCCATGACGTCGTACAGCGTCAGCGCCAGGTAACTGAGCGCGGTGAACCCCAGCGCCATCGCCACCTGCGTGCCGGACAGGTCGTGCAGCGCGGCGCGCACCTGCGCGAAGTGGATCTCGCGCGTCAGCCGCGCGAGCGCCGCGAACCCCAGCGCCACCAGCGCCAGCACCGCCGCGACCGCGATGGTCGTGCGATGCCGCGCCAGCCGGATCAGCCGCTCAGGCATGGGGTGGCTGCCCGATGCGGCGCCACGTCTGCGACTTGCACAGCAACCCGCCCAGCACGCACCCCTTGATCACCATGTGATCGGGTTCGGACTGTTCGATCCGCGATGCGAACCGCCGCCCCATGTCGGGGACGAACACCGTGCCCGCCCAGGCACCCGATCCCAGCGGGCGATAATCCTCCAGCAACTGGACGCCGATCAGCGGATCGACCCCGCTGTCGCGCGCATCGTCGCGCGCCTCCGCGCTGGCCCAGACGATCCATCCGCACAGATGGGCGCCGCACGCGCCGGTACGCACCGCGACGGTGCCGCGCGGGTTCATCCAGAACCCCTCCGGCCCGGCTCCTTCGGCGAAGAAGCCGGCCTGCGCCGCCCCCGCCGGCAGCAGTGCGGCGGCCAGCGCGATTCCCGTCGCCATGCCGCGCCATCCCATCGTCATCGTTCGCCTCCCCTGTTGGTTCTTGGCCGGTCGCCACCCTGCGCCCCCGCGCATGACGCCCGCTTCATCGTTCGCTGACATTTTCGTCATCCGGCGCGCCCGGCGGTGTCGGCGATCGCGCGCCACAGCGCCCGCGTCAGCGCCGCCGTGTCGTGGTTGAGGTAATGATCGCCCGGCAGCGCGACGGCGCGCACGTTGCGCTGGTGCCATGACGGGCACAGGCTGGTTTCCTCGCGAACGCCGTGGATGCACAGCACCGGCACCCAGCCGATGCGCCGCGCGCTGGGCAGGGCGGGGCCGTCGGGCGCGCCGTCCAGCAGTCCGCCGGGCGATGCCTTGAACAGCAGCGTATCGCCCGGCACCACCAGCGCGACCAGCGGCACCCGCGCGCGCAGCGACGCGGGCAGCCGCGCCGCGCTCGCCTGCAGCATGTCGGCGCCGAACGACTGGCCGATCAGTACCACCCGTCGCGCGCCCGGCAGCGCCAGCGCGGGGCGTGCGGCGGCGGTGACGAAGGCGGCGGCCTCGGCCCGGGTGCGGCGGTGGCGGAAATAGACCAGCGAATTGACCTCCAGCACCGGTACGCCGCGCGCGGCGTACCGGTGCTGGAGGTCAATTCGCTGGTCTATTTCCGCCACCGCCGCACCCGGGCCGAGGCCGCCGCCTTCGTCACCGCCGCCGCACGCCCCGCGCTGGCGCTGCCGGGCGCGCGACGGGTGGTACTGATCGGCCAGTCGTTCGGCGCCGACATGCTGCAGGCGAGCGCGGCGCGGCTGCCCGCGTCGCTGCGCGCGCGGGTGCCGCTGGTCGCGCTGGTGGTGCCGGGCGATACGCTGCTGTTCAAGGCATCGCCCGGCGGACTGCTGGACGGCGCGCCCGACGGCCCCGCCCTGCCCAGCGCGCGGCGCATCGGCTGGGTGCCGGTGCTGTGCATCCACGGCGTTCGCGAGGAAACCAGCCTGTGCCCGTCATGGCACCAGCGCAACGTGCGCGCCGTCGCGCTGCCGGGCGATCATTACCTCAACCACGACACGGCGGCGCTGACGCGGGCGCTGTGGCGCGCGATCGCCGACACCGCCGGGCGCGCCGGATGACGAAAATGTCAGCGAACGATGAAGCGGGCGTCATGCGCGGGGGCGCAGGGTGGCGACCGGCCAAGAACCAACAGGGGAGGCGAACGATGACGATGGGATGGCGCGGCATGGCGACGGGAATCGCGCTGGCCGCCGCACTGCTGCCGGCGGGGGCGGCGCAGGCCGGCTTCTTCGCCGAAGGAGCCGGGCCGGAGGGGTTCTGGATGAACCCGCGCGGCACCGTCGCGGTGCGTACCGGCGCGTGCGGCGCCCATCTGTGCGGATGGATCGTCTGGGCCAGCGCGGAGGCGCGCGACGATGCGCGCGACAGCGGGGTCGATCCGCTGATCGGCGTCCAGTTGCTGGAGGATTATCGCCCGCTGGGATCGGGTGCCTGGGCGGGCACGGTGTTCGTCCCCGACATGGGGCGGCGGTTCGCATCGCGGATCGAACAGTCCGAACCCGATCACATGGTGATCAAGGGGTGCGTGCTGGGCGGGTTGCTGTGCAAGTCGCAGACGTGGCGCCGCATCGGGCAGCCACCCCATGCCTGAGCGGCTGATCCGGCTGGCGCGGCATCGCACGACCATCGCGGTCGCGGCGGTGCTGGCGCTGGTGGCGCTGGGGTTCGCGGCGCTCGCGCGGCTGACGCGCGAGATCCACTTCGCGCAGGTGCGCGCCGCGCTGCACGACCTGTCCGGCACGCAGGTGGCGATGGCGCTGGGGTTCACCGCGCTCAGTTACCTGGCGCTGACGCTGTACGACGTCATGGCGCTGCGCATCATCGGGCGGCCGCTGCCGTGGCGCACTGCGGCACTGGCGTCGTTCACCAGTTACACGCTCAGCCACAATCTGGGGCTGTCGCTGCTGACCGGCGGGTCGGCGCGCTATCGCATCTACAGCGCCGCCGGGCTGGACGGGCCGGACGTCGCGCGCGTCGTCGGGATCGCCAGCGCGACCTTCTGGGCCGGGATCGTCACCGTCGCCGGGCTGGCGCTGGCGCTGCGCGACGGCGCGCTGACGATTGCCGGGGCGACGATCGGCGCCGATGCGGCGCATGCCGCGGGCGTCGGCATATTGGCGCTGGCGGCGGCGCTGGTCGCAGCGTGCGCGGTACGGCGTGCGCCGCTGCGGCTGTGGCGGCTCTCGGTGCCGCTGCCCGACGCGCGGCAGGCGCTGGCGCAGATCGCGATCGCCGCGCTGGACACCGCCGCCGCCGCCGCCGCGCTGTACGTGCTGATCCCCGGCGCGCAGCCGGCGCTGCTGCCCGCCTTCGTCCTGGCCTATGCGCTCGGCATCGTCGCGGCGGTGGTGACGCACGTCCCCGGCGGGATCGGCGTCTTCGAGGCGGTGGTGCTGGCGGTGATCCCCGGCGACCGGGCCGACCTGTTCGCCGCGCTGATCGCCTATCGCGTCATCTATTACCTCGCCCCGCTGGCTCTGGGGGTGGCGTTGCTGGCGTGGCACGAGGGGCGGCGCCACCGCGCACTGCCCGCGCGGCTGCTGGCGGAGGGGCGCGCGGTCGCCAGCGGGATCGCACCGCTGACGATGGCGGCGGCGACGTTCCTGGGCGGGGGGATGCTGCTGCTGTCGGGGTCGCTGCCCTCGCTCCATGCGCGCATGGGCGTTCTGGGGCATATCCTGCCACTGCCGTTCATCGAGGCGAGCCATATCGCCGCGAGTCTGGCGGGCACCGGGCTGCTGCTGATGGCCCCGGCGCTGTACCGACGGCTGGACGGCGCGTTCGTGGCGACGCGCGCGCTGCTGCTGGCCGCCGCCGCCTTTTCGCTGGCGAAGGGGATCGACGTCGAGGAAGCGATCGTCTGCCTGGCGCTGGCGGGGCTGCTGCAATGGACGCGCCCCGCCTTCTACCGGCGCAGCGCGCTGACGCAGGCGCCGCTGACCGCCGGGTGGATCGCGTCGATCGCCACGATCGTTGCGCTCGCGACCTGGGCGGGGTTCTTCGCCTATCGCCGCGTGCCCTATGCCGACGACCTGTGGTGGCAGGTCGCGCTGAAGGGCGATGCGCCGCGCTTCCTGCGCGCGACGCTGGCGGTGGCGGTGATGCTGGCGGGGGCGACGATCTGGCGGCTGATGGGGCCGGCGCGGGTCGCCGCGCACCCGCCCGCCGATGCCGATGCGATCGCGCGCATCCTGGCCACCGCGACGCGCACCGACGCGATGCTGGCGCTGACCGGCGACAAGCGCTTCCTGCTGTCCGACGACGAAACCGCGCTGCTGATGTACCAGGTGCGCGGGTCGAGTTGGATCGTGATGGGCGATCCCGTCGGCGCGCCCGCCGCCTGGCCCGCGCTGCTGTGGCAGATGCGCGACATGGCCGACCGCGCGCAGGGGCGGCTGCTGCTGTACCAGATCACCGCGCCGATGCTGGACCTGGCGATCGGCATGGGGCTGGAGATCATCAAATATGGCGAGGAGGCGGTGGTCGACCTGTCCGCCTTCACGCTCGACACGCCGCGGCTGCGCTCGGTCCGCAAGGCGGAGCGTGCGGTCGCGCGCAAGGGCGCCGAATTCCGCATCGTCCCCGCCGCGGCGGTGCCGGTCATCATGGACGAACTGGCGCGCGTCTCCGACGAATGGGTGCGCGCCAAGCGGCATGAGGAAAAGGGCTTCAGCCTGGGGCGGTTCGACCGCGACTACCTGCGCCATTTCGACATCGCGCTGGTGCTGATCGACGGGCGGATCGTCGCCTTCGCCAACCTCTGGCTGACCGCCGACCGCAGCGAGGCGTCGGTCGACCTGATGCGCCAGGTGGATGCCGCCCCGCCGGGGACGATGGATTTCCTGTTCGTCCACCTGCTGCAATGGGCGCAGGCGCGCGGCTATCGCCGCTTCACGCTCGGCATCGCGCCGCTGTCGGGGATCGAGGGGCGGCGGCTGGCGCCCGCCTGGGCGAAGGCGGCGGCGCTGGTGTTCCGCCACGGCGAACGCTTCTACGGGTTCCGCGGCCTGCGCGCCTACAAGGAGAAATACGCCCCCGAATGGGAGCCGCGCTATATCGCCGGGCCGCACGGGCTGGGGATGCTGAAGGCGCTGCGCGACCTGTCGCGGCTGGTCGGCCGGCCGATGGTGGAGGCATCGTCGCCGCATCTGGCGCTTCCCGCGCGGCCCGCGCGCGGCGACGGCGGCGCGGATCGCCCGCCTACCCCGCCCCCGGCGGCGAACAATGCGGCGGCGGCGGAGACCGCCGGGGTCGCGGCATGAGCGGTCCGCACCCTGCCCCCGGTCCGGCCGCCGCGGTGCCGCCGGAATGTGCCGCCGGCCACCATCTGGCCGGCGCGCGGGTGGTCACCGATGAAAACGGCGTCCAGCACGCCCGCAGCCGCAGCGGCGGCAGCGGGCGTG
>NZ_LSJO01000236.1:0-19696 GCF_001556735.1 Sphingomonas sp. CCH9-F2
GTACGACGCCGCTGTCGCCTGACACGGACGCCCCGATCCTGCCGGACCGCGGCGTCCGTGTCAGGCGACAGCGGCGTCGTACCGGCGGCCGGCCTCGTCCCAGTTCACCACGTCCCACCACGCCTTCAGATAACCGGGGCGGTCGTTCATGTAGGTGAGGTAATAGGCGTGTTCCCACACGTCGTTGCCCAGGATCGGCGTGCCCTTCTCCTTGGCATCGTCCATCAGCGGATTGTCCTGGTTCGGGGTCGACGTGACCTTCAACGCGCCCGAGGCGTCGGCGATCACCCACGCCCAGCCCGAACCGAACTGGCCGGCGCCCTTGGTGTTGAATTCGTCCTTCAGCTTGTCGAGGCCGCCGAACGCCTCGATAGCGGCGGCCAGCTTGCCCGACGGCTGGGTCGAGTCCTTGGGGGCCATGATCTTCCAGAAGAAATCGTGGTTCCAGAAACCGCCGCCGTTGTTGCGCACCAGTGGCGGCAGCGACGAGATCATGCCGAGGATCTCCTCAATCGACTTGCCTTCCAGCTTGGGGTCGGCGGCGACGCCCTCGTTCAGCTTGGCGGTATAGGCGGCGTGGTGCTTGTCATGGTGGAAGGTCATCGTCTCCTTCGAGATGACCGGCTCCAGCGCGTCATAGGCATAGGGAAGCGGCGGGAGTTCGAAAGCCATGGAATCCTCCTTTGATCCGCGTCAGGCAACGCGACGCGCCCCAAATGGCTCCCCCGGCCTCGTTACGCAACCGCTCCGATCCGGTCAGCTGCTGCCGATCAGGTCGTGGCGACGCAGCGCGTGGCGCAACTGGTCGTAGGTCAGCCCCAGCGCCTCGGCGGTGGCGCGCTGGTTGAAGCGGTGCTCGGCCAGCGACCGCGCGAGCAGATCGCGCTCGAACAGCGCCACGCGGCTCTTGAAATCGGACGGGCCGACGTCGCACGCCGCCACGTCGTCGCCATCGTCCTCCGACGCGACGGGTGGCTGCTGCTGCTGCGCGGATCGCGGCGCGGACAGCTCGCGCTGTTCGGGCGCGGCGGCGGGCACCGTCTGGCGATTGGGAGTCGCGGGGCGATAGGGTGAGGCGAAGGGATCGAACTCCACCTCCCCCACCGCGCCGCCGCGATCCCAGCGATAGACCGCGCGCTCCACCACGTTGCGCAATTCGCGCACGTTGCCCGGCCAGCGATATTCCAGCATCGCCGCCATCGCATCCTCGGTGAAGCCGTCCCATTGCTCGCGTTCCAGCTCGGCGGCCATGCGCCGCCCGAAATGGTCGGCCAGCACCGGGATGTCGCTGCGTCGCGCGCGCAGCGGAGGCAGCGTCACCACCTCGAACGACAATCGGTCGAGCAGGTCGGCGCGGAAGGTATTGGCCTCGACCCGGTCGGGCAGATGCTCGTTGGTCGCCGCGACGATGCGCACATCGACGCGGATCGGGCGGGACGCGCCGATCCGCGTCACCTCCCCATATTCCACCGCGCGCAGCAGCCGTTCCTGCGCCCCCATCGACAACGTGCCGAGTTCGTCGAGGAACAGCGTCCCGCCATCGGCTTCCTCGAACCGCCCGACGCGCGCCTTGCTGGCGCCGGTGAACGACCCGGCCTCATGCCCGAACAGTTCCGCCTCGATCAGCGTTTCGGGCAGCGCGGCGCAGTTCATCGTCACCAGCGGCTGGTCCCAACGCCCCGACAGGTGGTGGAGCCGTTCCGCGACCAGCTCCTTGCCGGTGCCGCGCTCGCCGATCACCAGCACGGGCCGGTCGAGCATCGCCGCACGGCTGGCGCGCTCCAACGCGTCCAGGAATGCCCCCGACTGACCGATGACCTGCTTCGTCCGCTTCATATGCCAATATCTGGCGCGATTCCCCAAGCGGTGGCAACTGCAAAGATCAACAATCGCAGCAAACCCACGCAAATCCGCCGTTTTTCGACTTGGCACGCCCCGTGCAATGCAAGGGGCATCGGCGCCGCAACGACGGTGCACAAGGTTTCAGATCGAGGAGATACCGCCATGACCACCACCAACAGCATCGGCGCCCGACTGGCCGCGATCGCCCTGACCGTCATCGTCAGCACCACCATGGTGCTGGGCGCGGTCGGCCCGGCGACGGCCCCGGTCGGCGCACCGGCCGCGACCGTTCACGCACTCGCGTGAACGCAGGGCGGGGCACGGGAACAGACCCTCCCCGTGCCCCGTCCGATCCGCTAGGATGGATCGCGTAACCCCAGGAGTCCGTATCGAATGGGCATTTTCTCCCGCACCCGCGACATCGTCGCGGCCAACATGGCCGAGCTGCTCGACAGGGCGGACGACCCGGCGAAGATGGTCCGCATGATCATCCTTGAGATGGAGGAGACGCTGGTCGAGGTGCGCGCCTCCGCCGCGCGCACCATCGCCGACCAGAAGGAGATGCGGCGCCACATCCAGAAGCTGGCGGACCTGGAAGCGAGCTGGACCGAGAAGGCCGAGCTGGCGCTGTCCAAGAACCGCGAGGATCTGGCCAAGGCCGCGCTGGTCGAACGCCGCAAGGCCGCCGAGATGGCCGCGCAGCTGACGTCCGAGGTGACCGTGCTCGAAAATGCGCTGCGCAGCTCGGAGGAGGATATCGCCAAGCTGCAGAACAAGCTGCGCGAGGCGCGTGCGAAGCAGAATGCGATCGCCACCCGGCTGGAAAGCGCCAACACCAAGGCGCGCCTGCGCGAGATGTGGAACGGGCCGAAGACGCATGAGGCGTTCAGCCGCTTCGACATTCTGGAACGCCGCGCCGACGAGGCGGAGGGCCGCGCCGAGGCGATGGGCCTGACGCCCCGGACGCTGGAGGACGAGTTCGAGGACCTGCGCTCCAACGACAAGATCGACGCCGAGCTGGCCGCGCTCAAGGCCCGCATGAACAAGGAAGGTTGAGGGTCATGGAAGATGTCGTCGTACCGCTGATCGCGATCACCTCGATCTTCATCGGCCTGCCGTGGGTGATCCTGCATTACGTCACGCGGTGGAAGACCGCGCCGCGGATCACCGACGAGGACGAACGCCTGCTGGACGAGATGTACAATCTCGCCCGCCGGCTGGAGGACCGCGTCACCACCGTCGAGCGGATCGTCGCCGCCGACAATCCCGATTTCCGCCCGGGCATGGCCGACTATCGCTCGCAGCCCGATTATCGCCTCGACGCCCCGTCGCAGCGGAGGAACTGATGTCCGACAGCCGCACCAAATTCTATCTCGACAAGCAGGACGCCAAGTGGAAGGGCGTGTGCGCCGGGATCGCCGATTACACCGGGATCGAGGTCATCTGGGTCCGCATCGCGATGATCCTGCTGACGCTCCCCGGCGGCTTTCCCTGGACGCTGATCGCCTATGCGCTGATCGCGTGGATGGCCGAGCCCAAGCCGCTGGGCCTGTACCAGGACAGCGCCGACCAGAAATTCTGGCAGGGCGTGCGCACCAATCCGACGCGCTCCACCGCCGAGGTCCGCTCGAAATTCCGCGAGCTGGACCGCCGGCTGGCCGATATCGAGCTTCACTATACCAGCCGCAACAGCGCGCTGGCCAACGAGATCGAGAGCCTGCGCTAGGGCACGGCCGTTACGACGGAGGCGATGATGCACGTCGATCACCTGAACGGTTTCACCATCTTCATGCTGGCGTTCGTCGTCATCGGCCTGCCGGTGATCCTGGGCGTGGGCAGCGAGATGTTCAAACGCTGGCTGGTGCACAAGGAGCGGATGGCCGCGGCGCTGACCGCCGCCACCGCGGAGAAGGCGGCGCAATATGCCGCGCAGATGGAGCGGCTGGAGGCGCGGGTGCGCGTCCTGGAACGGATCGCCACCGACAGCGGCACCGACCTGCACCGCCAGATCGAGCAATTGCGCGACGACCGGCTCAACTGAGCGTCGTCGCTACGGGAAGGGAGAGTAACAGATGGGTCCGTTTTCGATGGTCGTCGCGATCGTGTTCATCGCGATGATCGGCCGGGTGCTGCAGGAACGCTACCGCGCGATGGCGCGGATCGCCGACCAGGGCGGCACCCCGCACCTACAAGCCGCCGACACGACGCGTGCGCAGGACGAGGTCCGCCAGCTCAAGGAGCGCGTCGCCGTCCTGGAGCGCGTCATCACCGATCAGCACGCGAACGCCGATCTGGAACGCCAGATCGAGCAGCTGCGCGATCGCTGATCCCCCGCGAACGTCCGCCGGAAGGATAAGGTCGTCATGTCCGATCCCGAATTCTATGTCATCATGGCCACCGCGACGCTGGCCGGGCTGGCGATGCTGATCGCCGCCACGCTCAACGGCTGGCGCGGCTGGCTCCAGCTCAAGCAGCAGCAGCTGCGCGTCGATGGCGAGGGCCACATGCCCCGCGTCGCCGGCCCGTCCGCCAGCGCGCGGATCGAGATCGCGGACCTCAAGGAACGCATCCGCAAGCTGGAGGCGATCGCCGCGGGCGTCGACCTGTAGGCCCCCATGCCCACGACGGTTGCCGCCCGCGCCCGCCGCGGGTAGGCGCCGGGAACCATGACCGACGCCCCCACCACACTCGACGCCATCCGCGAGGAATATGAGTTTCTCGAAGGGGACGACCGCTACCGCCTGCTGGTCGATCTGGGCCGCGCGCTGGAGGCGATGCCCGATGCGCTCAAGACCGATGCGACACTGGTGCGCGGCTGTTCGGCGTCGGTATGGGTCTATCCCACCGTCGCCGACGACGGCAGGCTGCATTTCCTGGCCGACAGCAACGCCGCGATCACCAAGGGGATCATCGCGCTGGTGCTGCTGACCGTACAGGACCGCGAGCCCGCCGAGATCATCGCCACCGACATTCCCGCCGCGCTGGCCCCGTTCGAGCTGACATCGCAGCTCAGCTCCAACCGCACGCAGGGCATCCCGAACATGATCGCGCTGATCCGCGACACCGCGCAACGCTACGCCGCCTGATCGCGGCCGCCCCGGCGCAGGCCGCGACCTCCCGCGGCTCATGGAGCCGCCCCGCAACCCGACGACCCCGGCCTGCCCGGGATCACGCCGTTCGCGCCCTAATCGGATCGACTAGCGCGAAGCGGCCGCGTCGTCCCCATTATCGCTGCACTCTTCAACGATCGCACAGGAGAAGGTGATGAGCGATTCAAACGGTGGGGTCGGCGGGGTCGGCGGCGTCGGCGGCAGTAGCGGCAGCAGCAGCGCGAATGCCGCTGCGGAGGCGGCATCGGCCGCCGGTCGCGGGCCGACCGCGGATCAGGTCGCCGACGCGATGGTCGATGCGACCCGCGGGCCGCAAGGCGTCGATACCAGCGCGCTCGGCGGGCTGGTTGCCGGGCTGAACGCGACCAACCCGGCGCTGGGCGCACAGGTGCAATCCGCGATCGAAGGGCAATTGTCCGCGGTCGATGCCGGCCGGCTGCAGGGCGCGATCGCCGCGGCGAGCGCCGCGCTCCAGCCATCGGTCGCGCAGCACGTCGCCGCGCCGCCGTCACTCGCGCCCGACGTGACGCAGGTCAATCCGTCCTACAGCTACAATACCCAGGGGCAGCTGGTCGACGCGTGCGGCAATCGCGTCGCCTCGGTCGGCAACCCCGACCGGCAACAGGCCGCGCTCGACAAGTCGCTGGCGGACATCACCCAGCACGTCGACCGGATCACCGGCGGCCCGATCTCGGGGCTGGCGTACAATGCGGCCTATCTGTCGGGTGCCTCGCCGAGCACGCTCGACAACGTCCACGCGCTGGGCAAGATCGCCGACGGCTTCGCCAAGCCGCTGGAGGATCGCGCGGAACAGATGCACGTCCCGCTCAACTGAGCGTGCGACCGCTGGTCAGCGCGCGCCGCCTCGCCGCCGCGCGTGCTGCTCCGCGCGGGTCAGCAGCGCGTCCAGATCCTCGCGCGCGATGTCGAACCCCTCGCCCATCTCCGCCAACGCGGCGTCGATATCCGCGAGGTGAAGGCCCGGCGGCAGCGGCGCGGGGGGCGGCACCGCGCGGTGCGGATAGGATCGCCCGATCGCCCGGTGGAACAGCCAGCCCAGCGCCACCAGCGCGATCGAGTTGATCGCCACCGGCACGAACGCGAATCCGAAGCCGGCGGCATGGATCGCCGGGCCGCCGATCACCGCGGTCAGCGCCGCCGCCCCGCCGGGCGGGTGGAGGCAGCGCAGCAGCGACATCATCGCGATCGCCGCGCCCACCCCTACCCCGGCGGCCAGTGTCGCATCGGGCACCCAGCGGAATGCCGCCATCCCGACCAGCGCGGAAATGGTGTTGCCGCCGATCACCGGCCATGGCTGCGCCAGCGGGCTCGCGGGCACGGCGAACACCAGCACCGCCGAAGCACCCAGCGGCGCGACGATCACCGGCAGGCCAGCGGCCAGCGTCGGCGCATGGGCGCACAGCACGATCGTCAGCGCGATCCCCGCGACCGCGCCCAGCGCCGCGATCGACCGGTCGCGCGCCTGCGCCCCGGCCAGGATCGGGCGGAACCACGCGCTCACACCGCGCTGCCCGTCGCCGCGCGGGCCGTCACCGCCCACGGCCGCTCACGAAACCATTTGGTGACGATGTACTTGGTCCCCTCCACCACGGCCATGCCCTCGTGCAGGGTCATCGGGTTGGGGCTGCCGTCAGCGGCCATGTTGTTCCAGGCGAGCAGCAATCCCTTGCGCGGCGCGACGCGCAGCCCCCCTTGCGGGAACCAGGTCTCCCCGCCCTCCTCCACCTCGTTAAGGTAGATCATCGCGGTCCACGTCCGCTGCCCGCCGGATGCCTGCATCCGCGGCCAGTAGCTTTCGCCTTCGTGGAAATAATCGTGGTGCGCGCGGAAATGCTGGCCGGGGGAATAACGTTGGCCCTGCATCGTCTCGCCATGGTCGGGGTCGATCCCCAATGCGTCGGCGATGAAGCGGTCGATCTCGCGGATGCCGGGCGCGTTGCGATCCATGTCGCAGCTCTCGCTGGTGCGATTGGCGCTGGTGGCGCGATCGGACAGCAGCGTCGACGGGCGGCGGTTGGCGTCGATCACCTGTACCAGCCAGTCGCAATTCGCCGCGTCCAGGAACGCGGGGCAGCGCCATGCCTCCACCTGCGCGCTGGGCAGTCGCTGTATCCGCGGGTCGGCATCCAGCCGCGCCGCTACCGCACTGCCGATGGCGGCGCGGTCGGCGGAGGGGCGTCCGGGGGCTTGGGTAGAGATCGCCATGACGGATGCGTCTCTTGCGCGCCGCACGCGCGGGTTCAAGCCTCCGGACGCCGCCGGATCACCAGAAAATGTCGTAGATCACGTCCACCACCTGCCCGGTATAGACATCGACCAGCAGCGCATCGTCGTAATAGCGCACCCAGCGATACGGGCCGTAGGGGTCGGGCAGGCGGTAGGCCCAAGGATCGGCGATCCAGTAGCTTTGCGCGAACAGCACCGGCGCGATCCGCACCCCGATGCTGAACCGCGTATAGCCGCGGCTCCATCCGTAGGGCGCATAATAGCGCGGCAGGCGATAGGCGCTGCGATTGTCGATCCGATAGCGGTTCCAGTCGTAGCGCCGGTCATTGCGCCACCCGCGGTTCCACCCGCGCCGGTCGTCGTTCCCGCGGTTCCAGTCGCCGCGGTTCCAGTCACCCCGGTTCCAATCGCCACGGTTGCCATCGCGGCGATCCCAGTTGCCACGATCCCACGCGCCCTGACCCCATTGGCCGCGCTGGCGATCGTCCCAGCGGCGGTTGTCGTCGCGCCGGTCGCTGCGCCAATTGTCCCAGCGCCCGTCGCCCGCCCGCGGGTCGCGCCGCGCGGGGTCGCGGCGCGAGTCCGTCGCCGGCTGCGTACCGGGCGGCGGGGGCGGCGGCGGGTCGCGGCGCCAGTCGCCGCGCACCTGCCCGTCGCCCCTTATCTGCCCGTCACCGCGCCAGCCGCCATCGGCACGCGGTCCGCGATCGCCGCGCCAGGCGCCGGGCTGCCCGTCCGGCCGGTCGCCGCGCGGGCGCTCGCCCTGCCAGCCGCCGCGATCCGGGGCCGGGCGCGGCTGCGCCTGCGGCATTGGTTGCGAGGGCTGCGGGCGCTCGACGCGCTCCGGGCGCTGCCAGCGGCCGGCATCGGCCGAGCGGCCCTGCCCCTCGACCCGCGCCTCCATCCGCGCGCGCATCACGTCGCGCAGCGTGCCTTCGCGTGCGCCTTCCTGTGCCATCGCGACCTGCGGCAGCGCCGCGGTTGCCGCCAGCAATCCTGCTATCAACGCCTTCATCATCTCGCGTCGTCTTTCCACCTGCCGGCGCACAAGCC
The DNA here is from genome assembly GCF_001556735.1 of Sphingomonas sp. CCH9-F2. Lineage (NCBI taxonomy): Bacteria > Pseudomonadati > Pseudomonadota > Alphaproteobacteria > Sphingomonadales > Sphingomonadaceae > Sphingomonas > Sphingomonas sp. CCH9-F2. The sequence continues at coordinate 8,253 of NZ_LSJO01000236.1, forward strand.
GGCCCCACGATGACGCCGGTATGCGCGCGTGCGGTGGAACGATGGCTGAATTGCCCCGTCAGCGAAATGAAAGCTTCACGCCGCCTGCCCGGTCGCGGGACGATCCGGCGCCGGCGCGCCGGTGACGGGCGCCTTCCCCCAATATTCGTCGCGCAACAGCCGCTTGTAGAGCTTGCCGGTGTCGTGCCGCGGCAGTTCGGCGCGGAAATCGACGCGCCGCGGCGCCTTGACGTGGCTCAGATGGGCGCGCGCGAACTCGGTCAGCTCCGCCGCCAGCGCCGCGCCGGCGTCGCCCATGTCGCGCGGCTGCACCACCGCCACCACTTCCTCACCCATTTCGTCGTTGGGCGCGCCGATCACCGCGACGTCCGCCACCTTGGGGTGGGTGACCAGCAGGTTCTCGATCTCGGCGGGATAGATGTTCACGCCCCCAGAAATGATCATGAAGCTCTTGCGGTCGGTCAGGTAGAGATACCCTTCCTCGTCCATCCAGCCCACATCGCCCAGCGTGGTCCAGCCGTGGCGGTTGGTTCCCTCAGCGGTCTTCTCCGGATCGTTGTGATAGACGAACGTGCGCCCGCCGCCGGGCGCCTCGAAATAGATCGCGCCCTCGGTCCGCGGCGCCACCTCGTTGCCGTCCTCGTCGCAGATGTGCGTGATGGTGGTCAGGTTGCGGCCCACCGATCCCTTGTGCGTCAGCCATTCGGCGGCGTTGATCGCGTGGAAGCTGTTGCCCTCCGTCCCCGCATAATATTCGTGGACGATCGGCCCCCACCAGTCGATCATCGCTTCCTTGACCGGGATCGGGCACGGCGCGGCGGCGTGCCACACCGCCTTCAGCGACGACAGATCGTGGCGCGTGCGCGCCTCCGGCGGCAGTTTCAGCATGCGGATGAAATGCGTCGGCACCCATTGCGCATGGGTGACGCGATGCCGCTCGATCAACTCCAGCGCGCGCTCGGCGTCGAACTTCTCCATGATGACCACGGTGCCGCCGATCTGGTTGACCGCCATCGACCAGCGCAGCGGCGCGGCATGGTACATCGGCGCTGGGCTGAGATAGACCATGTCGGACGTCCAGCCGTACAGCGCCCGCCCCAGCCCGACCAGCGGCGAGACGTGTTCGCCGAACGGCTCCTCCGGCAGCGGGAAGCGCACGCCCTTGGGCTTGCCAGTGGTGCCCGACGAATACAGCATCACCTGCCCGTGCGCGGGGTCCGCCACCGGCGTGTCGGGCTGCGCGTCGCGTGCCGCCTCGTAACCGTCGAACCCGTCGACCGTCCCGCCGACCATGAAGCGCGCCAGGTCGGCGATCCGCGGTCCCAGCTGCTCCGCACAGCAGGATACCGCGGTGGAGGCGATGAACACGCGGCACGCGCCGTCGCGCACGATATATTCCGCCTCGTCGACCATCAGCTTGGACGAAATGCAGGTGACGTACGCGCCGATCCGCTCCGCCGCCCACATGATCTCCAGATAGCGTGCATGATTGTCCAGCATGATGGCGATCCCGTCGCCGCGCCCCACGCCCAGCGCGAGCAGCAGGTGCGCGCCCTGGTTGGCGCGCCGGTCCAGCTCGCCATAGGTTACGGTCTCTCCGGTTGCCGCCATGATATAGGCGGGCTTGTCCGGGTGGGTGCGCGCGTGCGCGACGGGATGCAGCATGGTCGGTCTCTCTCCTCGGGCGCGGGGCGTCTGTCGGCCCCGCCACCCGTCACGTCGTCCGGTGGGTCAGGCGCCGATGCGCTCGACGATGATCGCCGGGGCCATCCCGCCCGCCGCGCACATCGTCACCAGCCCGTACCGCTTGCCCTGCCGTTCCAGCTCGTCGACCACCGTGCCGATCAGGATCGCGCCGGTCGCGCCGATCGGATGGCCCAGCGCGATCGAGCCGCCGTTGACGTTCACCTTCGACCGGTCGAGGTCGAGGTCGCGGATGAACTTCTCCGCCACCACTGCGAACGCCTCGTTGATCTCCCACAGGTCGATATCGTCCTTGGTCAGACCCGCCTTCGCCAGCACCTTCTTCGCCGCCGGGACCGGCGCGTTGAGCATCAGCGTGGGGTCGTCGCCGACATTGGCCATCGCCACGATCCGCGCGCGCGGCGTCAGTCCGTGCGCCTCGGCATATTCCTTCGACGCCAGCAGCACCGCCGCCGCGCCGTCGACCACGCCCGACGAATTGCCCGCATGGTGGAAATGCTGGATCTCCAGGTCAGGGTAGCGGCGGTTGATCTGCTTGCGGAACGTGTCGCCCGCCTTGTTGTACGGCATGTCCGCCAGCGCCGCGAACGACGGCTTCAGGCTGGCCAGCCCCTCGGCGGTGGTCTGCGGCCGGGGAAATTCCTCATGGTCGAGGATGACGTTGCCGTCATCGTCGGTGACGGGCACCAGCGACTTGTCGAACCGGCCCTCGGCGATCGCGATCGCCGCCTTGCGCTGGCTTTCCAGGCCCAGCGCGTCCAGATCCTCGCGGGTGATACCTTCCATGCTGGCGATCGCGTCGCCGCACACGCCCTGGTGGCTCTGCGGATGCAGCACGTCGAGATGCGGGTTGCCCGATCCCATGCCCAGCATCGGCTTGCCGCTCTCCATGTCCTCCTGCGACATCGCGGCGGTCAGGCTCATCATCTCGGTGCCGCCTGCAATGACCAGGTCTTCCATCCCGCTCATGATCTGCGCCGCGGCGAAATTCACCGCGGTGATCCCGCCGCCGCAGAACCGGTCCAGCGTCACGCCCGACGCCTTGACGTCGAAACCGGCGTCCAGTGCCGCCATCCGGCCCAGGTCACCGCCCTGCTTGCCGCGCTGCGTGGAGGTCGACCAGATCACATCGTCCACCTCGGCGGTGTTCAGATTGTTACGATCTTTCAGCGCCTTGAGGACCGCCGCCGCCAGATGCTGCGGGTGCAGGTCGGCCAGTGCGCCCTTGCCCTGCTTGCCGATGCCGCGCGGCGTGCGCACGGCGTCGATGATATAGGCCTCTCCCATCGAAATTCTCCAATCCACCATGTCTGTCAGACAGCGCTTTACGGGCGCCGCTTTCCGACATAACCTTCGTTATGGTCGCCGGGATGTCAAGCGTTTCACCCTCATCCGCCGCCCCCGCACGGGCGCCGGACCTCACTCCACAAGACTGGCTGGAGGCCGGTCAGTCGTTGCTTCGGCGCGGCGGATTGCGCGCGCTCAAGCTGCGCCCGCTGTCGGAGGAGCTGCGCGTCTCGACAGGCAGTTTCTACCATCATTTCGCGGACTTCGACGCCTATCAGGGGCAATTGGCGCGCTATTTCGCCGAAGCCCAGCTGACCGGCCTGATCGAGGCGCTGGAACGCGCCGCGCCCGATCCGATCGATCGCATCCGCCTGCTGGGGCAGACGGTGCGCCGGCGCGGGTCGTCGCGGCTGGCGATCGCGATGCGCGCCTGGGCCGAAAGCGACCCGCGCGCCCGCGCAGCGGTGGAGCGGCACGATTCGCTGATGCTCGATTTCCTCGCCCGCTGCCTGACCGACGCCGGGTTCGAACGAAATGATGCGGAGGTTCGCGCCTACGGCCTCATCACCCTGGGGCTCAGCAAAGTGCACGCGCCGCATCTCGACATGGAAACGCTGTTCGACCGGCTGCTCGCCATCATGACCCACCGGGCGCCTGTGGAATGAAGGCGCTGGTCGTCTCCGCGCTGTCGACCGACCTGTCGGGCACCGCGCTGGCGGACCTGCCCGAACCGCAAGCGGCGCCGGACAAGGTGCTGATCCGCGTGCGCGCCGCCGCGCTCAACTATCCCGATCTGCTGATGACGCGCGGCGACTATCAGCTGAAGCCGCCGCTGCCCTTCACCCCCGGCATGGAATTGGCGGGGGAAGTGCTGGCCGGCGACGGCTTCGCGCCGGGCGACGCGGTGGTCGCCGGCACGCGGCTGGGCGGCTTTGCGGAGGTGGTGGCGGTGGATGCCGCCGCGGTGCGTGCGCTGCCCCCGCACCTTTCCTTTGCGGAAGGGGCAGCGGTCGGCGCGGCCTATCTCACCGCCTATGTAGCGCTGGTGCGGCTGGGCGCGCTGCGTCCCGACGAATGGCTGCTGGTCCATGGCGCGACCGGCGGGGTCGGGCTGGCGGCGGTCGATCTGGCGCATGCGCTGGGCGCGCGGGTGATCGCCACGTCACGCTCGCCGGAGAAACTGGCGATGCTCGCCGCCGACTATCCGGTCGCCGCGACGCTGCCCGCGCCCGGTTTCCGCGACGCGGTGAAGGAACTGACCGGCGGCGGCGCCGACGTGGTGTTCGATCCGGTCGGCGGCGACGTGTTCGACGAATCGACGCGCTGCATCGCGTTCGGCGGGCGGCTGCTGGTCGTTGGCTTCACCTCCGGACGAATCGCGACCGTTTCCACCAACATGCCGCTGATCAAGGGGTTTTCGGTGATCGGCGTGCGCGCCGGCGAATACGGCCGGCGCTTTCCCGAACGCGGGCGGGAAAATCTCGACGCGGTCTGGTCGCTGGCGGCGTCGGGGCGGATCCGCCCGCGCGTCCACGCCGAATTTCCGCTGGCCGACTGGCGCGCCGCCTTCGACGCGATGGCGCGCAGCGACATGGTGGGTAAGCTGATACTGGTTCCGTGACGAAAAACCGCCAACCTGCCGCGACGAGAGCGGGTGGCGCGACAAGGCAGAGGACGACGGGATGGCCGGATATGATTATGTCATCATCGGTGGCGGATCGGCGGGGTGTGCGCTCGCCGCGCGGCTGAGCGAGGACCCCACCGCCACCGTCTGCCTGCTTGAGGCGGGCGGCGCCAACAAGGACGTGCTGGTGCGGATGCCCGCCGGTGTCGGCAACCTCATCAAGGCGAAGGGCAAGCACAATTGGGGTTTCTGGACCGAACCGGAACCGCATCTCGACAACCGCCGCCTGTGGTGGCCACGCGGCAAGGGGCTGGGCGGCTCGTCCGCGATCAACGGCATGATCTACACCCGCGGCCATCCGCAGGATTATGACGAATGGCGCCAGATGGGGCTGGCGGGCTGGGCGTGGGACGACGTCCTGCCCTATTTCCGCCGGTTGGAGGGGCATCATCGCGGCGAATGCGGCGGGCTGCACGGGGCGGGCGGACCGCTGTCGATCTCGGGCGGCGAAAGCGACAGCCCATTCCACGACGCGCTGATCGAGGCGGGGCGACAGGCCGGCTATCCCGTCACCGACGATTTCAACGGCGCCTCGCAGGAAGGGTTCGGCCGCTACGACCTGACCATCTCCGACGGGCGGCGCTGGTCGGCGGCGGCGGCCTATCTCTATCCCGCGATGGCGCGCCGCAACCTGACCGTCGTCACCAACGCGCGCACGACGCGGATCGTCGTCGAACGCGGGCGTGCGGTGGCGGTCGAGTATCTGCGCGGCCGCACGCCGGAGCGCGTCGCGGTCGCGGGCGAGGCGATCCTGTGCGCCGGCGCGGTGCAAAGCCCGCACGTGCTGCAACTGTCGGGGATCGGCGATCCGCAGCGGCTGCGCGATGCCGGCATCGCGCCGGTCCACCCGCTGCCGGGCGTCGGCGAGAACCTTCAGGATCACCTCGACGTCATCATGAACTGGTCGTCGCGTCGGCTGGTGACCGCCTTCTCCGCGACGCGCGGGCTGCGCCAGCTGACCACCGGGGTGCAATATCTTCTCGGCGGGCGCGGGCTGGGGCGGCAGCAATTCCTCGAATCCGGCGCGTTCGTCTCGTCGCGCGAAGGACTGTCGCGCCCCGACGTGCAGATCCACGGCGTGCTGGCGATCATGCGCGATCACGGGAAGCAGCGGGCCGACCGCGACGGCTTCTCGCTCCATCTGTGTCAGCTGCGCCCCGACAGCCGCGGGCGGATCGCCGCCGGCTCCGCCGATCCGCTCGCCGATCCGCTCATCTACGGCAATTACCTCGCCGCGCCGGAGGATCGCCGCGTGATGCGCGAATGCGTGAAGATCGGCCGCGACGTCGCCAGCCAGGCCGCGCTCGATCCCTATCGCGCCGACGAACTGTATCCCGGCGCGTCGGTGCGCAGCGATGCCGATATCGACGCCTGGGTGCGCGCCTCGGCGGAAACCATCTATCACCCGGTCGGCACCTGCCGGATGGGCGCGGAGGGGGATGCGCTGGCGGTGGTCGACGGGCAGCTGCGCGTGCGCGGGCTGGAGGGGTTGCGCGTCGTCGACGCCTCGGTGATGCCGACGCTGGTAGGGTCGAACACCAATGCGCCGACGATCATGATCGCGGAAAAGGCGGCGGACATGATCCGCGGGGTCGGCACCGCACTGGCCGCCTGACCGGCGCGCCGGCGGCCTATCCCGCGCGCGCCGGCCGCTCCTCCTCCTCCACCGCCGCCGGCCGGTCCAGCATCTGCCGCACCCGCGACAGCAATGCGTCGCGGGTATAGGGTTTGCGGATGATCTGCTCCTCCGGCACCTCGGCGATCGCCGCCAGATCGGCATAGCCCGTGACGAACAGCACCGGCAGGTCGGGGTGTCGGCGCCGCGCGCGCCGTGCGAATTCGACGCCGTTCATTCCCGGCATCGCCACGTCGGCGACCACTGCCTCGATCCCGCGCGTATGCGCCAGCGCGCGCAGCCCGGTGTCGCCGTCCACCGCCTCCACCACGCGGCATCCCGCCGCGCGCAGCGTGTCGGCGGTCACCTGTCGCACATTGTCCTCGTCATCGACGACCAGGATGCACCGCCCGGCGATCGGCGCGGCACTTGCCGCCGGGATCGCGGCCACCGCCGCCGCGGCGGCCACGTCGCGCGCGCGGGGCAGATACACGCTGACGGTCGTCCCCTCCCCCGCAACGGTATCGATCCGCACGCCCCCGCCCGACTGCTTGGCGAAACCGAACACCTGCGCCAGCCCCAGCCCGGAACCCTTGCCGACTTCCTTGGTGGTGAAGAACGGCTCGAACGCGCGCGCCAGCACCTCGTCGGTCATGCCCGTGCCGGTATCGGTCACCGCGACGCGGATATAGTCGCCCGCCACCGGCTCCTCCGGGCGCTGCGGCACGTCCAGGCTGACGTTGGCGGTCGACAGCGTCAGCCGCCCGCCGCCCACCATCGCGTCGCGCGCGTTGATCGCCAGGTTCAGCAGGATCAGCTCGATCTGCGTCGGGTCGACCAGCGCTGGCCACACGCCGTCCGCCAGTTCCTGTTCGATCGCGATCGAGCGGCCCAGCGTGCTCGCCATCAACGGCGCCAGCGCGCGGACCGTGTCGTTCAGGTCGACCGTCTTCGCCTCCAGCCGCTGCCGGCGCGAGAAAGCGAGCAATTGCGCGGTCAGCGTCGCGCCGCGCTCGGCCGCGATCCGCACATGCTCCAGCCGTTGCAGCGCGCGGGCGTCGAGCGGCCCGGCCGCCGCGGCATGCGCGATCATCTCGATATTGCCCAGCACCACGGTCAGCAGATTGTTGAAATCATGCGCCACGCCCGACGTCAGCTGCCCCACCGCCTCCAGCCGCTGCATCTGATGCAGCGTCTCCTCGACGCGCTCACGCTCGGCGATCTGGCGCGTCAGCTCGGCGGTGCGCTCGGCGACCCGCTCCTCCAGCGCCTCGCCCGCCAGATGCCGCTCGGTCACGTCCACCGCGCAGCCGACATAGCCCAGGAAACGGTCGCCCGAATAGCGCGGCCGCGACACGCCATGCGCCCAGATCGTCCCGCCGTCCGCGGTCTTCAGCCGATAGTCGCCGCGCAGCGGGCGCGGATCGCGATAGAAGAGCGGCATCCGCTCCGCCAGCAGCGCGCGGTCCTCATCACGCAGCAGCGGCGCCCAGCCGTCGCGCCTCATCGCCTCCGGCGTCACGCCCAGGATCTTCTGGAAACCCGCGTTGGCGAACACGAACCGCCCGGTCTCGTCGGTGATCCAGACCAGCGCCTCCATCTCGTCGGCCAGCGCGCGGAACCGCTGCTCGCTCTCGCGCAGCGCATCCGCCTCGGTCCGCCGCTGGGTGACGTCGGTGATCGTGCCGATCGCGCGGGTGCACACGTCGTCCTCGAACACCCCGCGCCCCGTGACCGCGACCCAGCGCATCGTCCCGTCAGGCTGGAAGATGCGATATTCGACATCGTGCAGCGCCCGCACCGCCGGGTCGATCGCCGCCGCAAACGACGCCGACATCGCCGCGCGATCGTCAGCGTGGATCGCGGCCAGGAACTGCGCGGTCGTCGCGACCGTGCCCGGCGGATAGCCGTGCATCGCCCAATTGCGTTCCGAACCGGTGAAGGTGCCGGTGCGCAGGTCATATTCCCACGTCCCGATCTCCCCCATCCGCGTCGCCAGTTCCAGCGAATCGCGGCTCAGCGCCAGCGCGCCCAGCGCGCGATGCTGCTCGGTCAGGTCGATGCCCTGCACGAAGATCGCCGTCACCTCCCCGCCCGCATCGGTGACCGGCTGATAGACGAAGTCCAGCCGCCGTTCCTCGGCCGTGCCGTCGGCCCGCATCACCGTCACCGGGACACCTTCGCCGCGGAACGGCACGCCGGTCGCCCGCACCTCGTCCAGCCGCGCGACCAGGCCCTGCGACACGACCTCGGGCAGCGCGTCGGCCACGGTACGTCCGATCATCTCGCGCCCGTCCACCAGCGCGCGGAAGGCGGCATTGGCCAGTTCGAACACATGCCCCGGCTCGCGCAGCACCGCGACGAAGCCGGGCGCCTGGTCGAACATCTGGTGCAGGCGAGCGCGGTCCTCCGACACCTCGCGCGCGGCGCGCACCCGCCCGGTCGTCTCCGACACGATGCACAGCACCCCGCCGACGCTGCCGTCGTCCAGCGCCACCGGCGAATAGGAAATGTCGAAATACACCTGCTCGCCATATCCAGCGCGCTCGATGTAGAACGGCCGGTCCTTCGCGGCATAGGTTTCGCCGGTGGTGCGCACATGCGTCAGCAGCGGCTCCAGATCGTCCCACAACTCCGTCCAGGTCTCGCACGCCGGGCGACCCAGCGCGTGCGGATGCTTGTTCCCGATCGTGGGGGCGTAGGCATCGTTGTACAGCGCGACCTGCTCGGCGCCCCAGAACAGCACGATCTCCGCCTGCGCGGGCAGGATCACCGCCAGCGTGTGGCGCAGCACCGCGGGCCAATCCTCCACCGGCCCCAGCGGCGACGACGCCCAGTCATACGCCGCGATCCGCCGCCCCATGTCGCCGCCACGCGCCGTGAACGCCATGTAATCGCGCGAAGCGGCGGGGGGCTGTGTCATCGCCGGGCAGCCTAGCGCAGGTGCGGCCCGGCGCGAAGGTGGCAAACGCTGCCGAACCGGCGTAATTCGAACGGCATGAACCCCGCCTTCGCCTCGCTCCACCACCATCGCATGCTGCGCGTCGCCGCGGCCACCCCGGCCGCGACCGTCGGCGATCCCGCGCGCAATGCGGACGAAGCGATCGCGCTCGCGCGCCGCGCGCATGACGAGGGCGTGGACCTCCTCGTCTTTCCCGAACTCAACCTCACCTCCTATGCGATCGACGACCTGCACCTGCAATCCGCGCTACAGGCCGCGACGCTTGCAGCGGTGGAGGCGGTGCGCGCCGCCAGCGAAACCTTGCGCCCGGTGCTGCTGGTGGGCACGGCGCTGGAACGCGGGCAGCGGCTCTACAATTGCGCGGTCGCGATCGCGGGCGGGCGCGTGCTCGGCGTGGTGCCCAAGACGTTCCTGCCCAATTACCGCGAATATTACGAAAAGCGCTGGTTCGCCCCCGGCGCGGGCCTCACCGGGCTGACGATCGGCGTCGGCGGGGAAGAGGTGCCGTTCGGCACCGACCTGATCTTCGCCGCGGATGCGATGCCCGATTTCGTGTTTCACGCCGAAATCTGCGAGGATTACTGGGCCGCCACCCCACCCTCCACCATGGGGGCGTTGGCCGGGGCGCTGGTGTGCTGCAACCTGTCGGCGTCGAACGTCGTCATCGGCAAGTCGCGCGAGCGCATGATGCTGTCCGCCGCACAATCGGCGCGCGCGGCCTGCGCCTATGTCTATTCCGCCGCCGGGCCGGGCGAAAGCACCACCGATCTGGCATGGGACGGTCAGGGCAGCGTCCACGAACTGGGCGAGTTGCTGGTCGCCTCGCCCCGCTTCGCGCGCGAATCGGGGCTGGTCGCCGCCGACGTCGATCTCGAACGGCTGGTGCAGGAGCGGCTGCGCAACGGCACCTTCCACGATGCCGCGCGCCACGCCGGCCATCCCGAAACGCGGTTCCGCCGCATCGCCTTCCCTTTCGCGCCGACCGGCACGGACATCGGCTTGCGCCGCGACCTGCGCCGCTTCCCGTTCGTCCCCAACGATCCCGCCGCACTGGATGAGGATTGCTACGAAGCGTTCAACATCCAGGTGCAGGGCATCGCCAAGCGGCTGGTCGCGGCGAACGCGCGGCGGCTGGTGATCGGCGTGTCGGGCGGGCTGGACAGCACCCACGCGCTGATCGTCGCGGCCAAGGCGCTCGACCAGCTCGGCCGGCCGCGCACCGATATCCTGGGCATCACCATGCCCGGCTTCGCCACCAGCGCGGGGACGAAGGACAATGCCTGGACGCTGATGCGCGCGCTGGGCGTCACCGCGGAGGAAATCGACATCCGCCCCGCCGCCACGCGGATGCTTCAGGACATGGGCCACCCCTATGGCCGCGGCGAGCCGGTGTACGACGTCACGTTTGAAAACGTGCAGGCGGGGCTGCGCACCGATTACCTGTTCCGCATCGCCAACCAGCGCGACGGGCTGGTCGTCGGCACCGGCGACCTGTCCGAACTGGCGCTGGGCTGGTGCACCTATGGCGTCGGCGACCAGATGAGCCATTATGCGGTCAACGCCGGCGTGCCCAAGACGCTGATCCAGTTCCTGATCCGCTGGTGCATCGCCACCGATCAATATGATGCGGCGACCGACGCGGTGCTGGACGCGATCCTGAAGCAGGAAATCTCGCCCGAGCTGGTGCCGGGGGCGGAGCTGCAAAGCACCGAAAGCCGCATCGGTCCCTATGCGCTGAACGATTTCTTCGCGCATTACGTGATCCGCCACGGCCTCGCCCCGTCGAAGGTCGCGTTCCTGGCGTGGCATGCGTGGCGCGATGCCGGCGCGGGGGCGTGGCCGGTCGGTTACCCGGCGGGCGGGCGCGTCGCCTACGATCTCGACACGATCCGCCACTGGCTGGAACGCTTCCTGTTCCGCTTCTTCCAGATCAGCCAGTTCAAGCGATCGGCGATCCCCAACGGGCCGAAGGTATCGTCGGGCGGCGCGCTGTCCCCGCGCGGCGACTGGCGCGCACCCTCTGACGGCACCGCCGACGTCTGGCTGGCGGAATTGGCCGCCAACGGGCCGTAACCGCCCCGCACACACAACGTCACCCCGGACTTGCTCCGGGGTGCACGGTGCCGCCAATTCAGTGGCCTGCGGATATGCGGCCCGGCATCACGGATGCGAACCCCCGCCCTGTCCTACAC
>NZ_LSJO01000237.1:0-452 GCF_001556735.1 Sphingomonas sp. CCH9-F2
GCTGCGCGCCTACCCGGTGCCGCTCGCGCCCGATAAGGCTCCGAACCTCGTCTCCAGCGATGCACTGTTCCGACAATCCTGCGCGTCCTGCCACGGGATGACGGGCAACGGCCGTGGCCCTGACGCCGCCAAGCTCGCTACGCCCCCGATTGCTTTCACCGATGCCGAGCGCGCGCGCCAGCGCAGCGTGTTCGCGCTCTATCAGGTGGTGACGCAAGGCATCGACGGGACCGCGATGCAGAGCTTCGCCGATCTGCCCAACGATCAGCGCTGGGCGTTAGCATTCCGAGCCGGGAGCTTCGCCTTCACGGATGCGCAGGCGCGCGAAGGCGAGCGGCTTTGGAAATCCGACCCGACCCTTCGCCGGCGCATTCCGGACCTGAAAACCCTGGTCGCGCTCACCCCGGCCGCGCTCGGCGCGGCGATCGGCGACGCCAAGGCTGACGCCGTGC
>NZ_LSJO01000238.1:0-11706 GCF_001556735.1 Sphingomonas sp. CCH9-F2
CGCCCGCCCCGCGCCCGTCGCGTGGCCCCGCCGACAGCGCGGCCGACGATGACGAGCGCATCGCCTGAGCTTCTTTCGACAAGACGACCGTGAGGAACCCCGACCATGAGTGACACAGAGGCAGCGCCCGCGCCCAAGAAGAAGGGCAAGATGAAGATGATCCTGCTGATCGTCGTCGGCGTCGTCGTCCTGCTGGGCGGCGGCATCGGCGCCGGCCTGTATGCCGCCGGCTCCGGGCTGGTCGGCGGCGGCGGCGGCAAGCACGAGGAGAAGGAGGACCCCAACAAGCCGCATCTGGTCCCCAAGGCCGAGCAGAAGCGCGCCGGTGAAGGCGGCGGCGAGGGCGGCGAGCACGGCGGCGGCGGCGAAGGCGGCGGCGGCGGCGAACATGGCGGCGGCGAGGGCGAGGCCAAGGAGGAGCACGTCGGCGCCCCCACCCCGCACGGTTCGGGCGGGGAGGAATATGCCTCCAACTATTATGCAATGGAGAAGGAGTTCACCGCCAACCTCCAGAACTCGATCCATTTCGTCCAGGTCGGCGTCGCCATTTCGACCCCCTATGACGACAAGGTCATCAACAATCTGAAGACCAACGACATCGCGGTACGCTCCGCGATCCTGATGACGCTGGGCGACACGACCGAGGACCAGGTGTTCACCAGCGCGGGCAAACAGCAGCTGCAGAAGCGGCTGGCGGGCGCGATCAACGCCGTTCTGAAGGAAAAGGAGGGATTCGGCGGGATCAGTAACGTCTACTTTACCAATTTCGTTGTTCAGTGACCGGGCATGGTTAACGAGCCCGCAACCCCCGAATCCGGAGTCGTCTCCGGCGCGTCCGACCGGCGCGAACGTACCCGAGCCGACGCCCTCGTCAGCCCGGTGACGCTCGGCGCCGGTCCCGCCGGGGGTGCGGGCGGTGCGGCCAAGCTGCATCCGTTCGGCGATCTCCACACGCTCCAGCATCTGTCGGCGCGCGCCGCGCGCGGGGTGCGCCAGACGTTCGAGGGCGTGTGGCGCACCGAAACGCGCGTCTGGGCCGAACCGCTGGAGGTGCTTCGGCTGGCGGACTACCGGCTGGCGCGCGGCGACCTGCTCACCGCATGGGTGCCGCTGTCGATGGACGGTCGCCCGCTGCTGTGCGTGATGGACGGTACGTTCATCTTCGAGCTGATCGACATGTTCTTCGGCGGGCGCGGCGACGTGCCGCCGATCATCGCGCAGGAATTCACCCCCGCGGCCGACGCGCTGATGGCGCGGATCGCGCCGTCGCTGGCGCGCGCGCTGGAGACCGCGTGGGAACCGCTGGCCCCGGCACGGTTCGAGGCGGAGCGCTGCGAACTGGGCGCCGGCCTCACCTCCGCGATCGAGGCGGATGAGGTGGTGATCGCCACCCGCTTCGGGATCGCGCGCGGCGCCGGCAAGCCCGCGCTGCTCGACGTGCTGTACCCGGTCCAGACGCTCAAGCCGCACACCGTCGCGCTGACCGGAAAGGTCGTCGCCAAACCGACCGGGGTCGATGCCGAATGGCAGACCGCGCTGACCCGCGCCGCGATGGCGGTGCGCGTGCCGGTCCGCTCGGTACTGGCCGAACCGACGATCTCGCTCGCGCGGCTGATGGACCTGAAACCCGGCGACGTCATCCCGATCAGCTTCGGCACCGACGTGCCCGTCCACATCGGCGGGATGCCGCTGGGGATGGGCACCGTCGGCACCTCCAACGGCCGCGCCGCCATCCGCATCACCAAGCTTGAAGGACCCGTGCAATGAACGACATGACCGGGGGGTTCCCCGTCGAATCCGCCGTGGCCGCCAACATGCGGCTGCTGCAGGACGTCGACGTCAAGCTGACGGTGGAGATCGGATCGACCACGCTGTCGCTGCGCGAGCTGCTGGCGCTGGGCGAGGCGAGCGTGATCGAGCTGGACCGCAAGGCGGGCGAGCTGCTGGACGTGCTGGTCAACGGCACGCTGATCGGCCGCGGCGAGGTGGTGACCGTCGGCGAACGCTTCGGCGTGAAGATGACCGAGCTGGTCGCCCCCGAAAAGCGCGGCTGAGGCGCCCGTCCGATGATGTGGACCTATATCCTGAAGCTGATCGTGCTGTTGCCGCTGGTGTGCGGACTGATGATCGGCTGCCTGTATCTTTGGCGCAAGCTGGAGACGCGGATGCCCGGTCGTACCGCGACACGCATGATCGCGGTGCGCGAGACGATGATGATCTCCCCCGGCGTGCGCCTCGCGGTGCTCGATTTCGAGGGCAAGCGCCTGCTCGTCTCGGTCGCACGCACCGGCGTCACGCTGGTCGATACCTCGGCCACGCGCGTGCCGATCGGCGGCGACGCATGAGCACGGCTCCAATCACCGTCACCCGCACCGGGCGCGGCCCCGCGCTGATCGCGCCGGCGCGTCCGCGCGCCGCGGGCGGCTGGTGGCGGCTCGTCCTGGCACTGGTCGCGATCGGCATCGCGCTGGCGGTCGCCATGCCCGCCTTCGCGCAGGGCGCCGCCCCGCCGCCGGGCGCGCCCGCCGCGCCCGCGCCGGGTGTCGGCGATGCGATCGACCGCGCGCTGGGCCAGCTGTCGACCGGCGCGGCCAGCCCCGCCGGCTCGCCGGGCAACGGCTCGCTGTCGCTGTCGCTGCAGGTGCTCATCATCATGGGCCTACTCACGGTGCTGCCGGGCATCGTGCTGATGATGACCAGCTTCACGCGGATCATCATCGTCCTGTCGATCCTGCGCCAGGCGATGGGGTTGCAGCAGACGCCGCCCAACCAGGTGCTGATCGGCCTGTCGCTGTTCCTCAGCTTCTTCATCATGGCGCCCGCGATCAACCAGATCAACGCGACCGCGATCCAGCCCTATGCCGCGGGCCGGATCGGCGGCACCGATCTCATCAAGACCGCCGGCGCCCCGCTCCACGCCTTCATGGCGAAGCAGACGCGGGTGAAGGACGTGACGATGTTCGCGGACATGGCCAAGTCCGGCCCCTATGCCAGCCCCAACGATATCCCCTATTCGGTGCTGCTGCCGGCGTTCGTGACGTCGGAGCTGAAGACCGCGTTCCAGATCGGCTTCCTGATCTTTCTGCCGTTCATCGTCATCGACCTGGTCGTGGCGACGGTGCTGATGGCGCTGGGCATGGCGATGCTCAGCCCGACGATCATCTCGCTGCCGTTCAAGCTCCTGCTGTTCGTCCTTGTCGACGGCTGGGCGCTGACGATGGGCAGCCTCGCCAATTCCTTCGCCACCTGACGCCCCCCGGACAGGAACCGACGCCATGCATCCGCTGGTCGATGCCGACTATTTCCTCACCCTCGCCAACCAGACGATGTGGGTGCTGGCGCTCGCCGCCGCGCCGCTGCTGGTCCCCGCGCTGCTGTCCGGGCTGATCCTGGGGATGGTGCAGGCCGCCACCTCGATCAACGAACAATCGCTCAGCTTCATCCCGAAGCTGATCGTCGTGGCCGTGTCGATCATGGTGTTCGGCGCGATGATCCTGGGCCTGCTCAGCGATTTCACCGCCGAGATCTTCGCGCGCATCCCCGATCTGGTACGGTAACGACCGATGACGGCGACCACCCCCGGATCGCCCCGCCCCGCGCCCGCGTGGCGCGTGGCGCGCGTGCACGCGCGGACCGCGTAATGCTCGGCTTCGGCCTCGCGATCGAGCCGCAGCTGTGGGCGCTGCTGTTCGTGATGGTGCGCGTCGGTGCCGCGTTCGTCGCCGCGCCGGTATTCGGCAACGTCTCCGTCCCGGTGCAGGTGCGCGTCGCGCTGTCGGGCGCGGTGGCGATCCTGGTGCTGGGGACGAACACGATCGCGGTGCCGCCGACGGTGTTCGCGCTGTCGACCTTCCTGTCGGTCGCCGCGGAGGCGCTGGTGGGACTGGCGCTCGGCTTCGTCGTGCAGATCGCCTTCGCCGCGCCGCTGGTCGCGGGCGAGATCATCGGCGGTTCGATGGGGATCGGCTTTGCCAGCATGATGGACCCCACCACGGGGCGTTCCAGCCCGGCGGTCAGCCAGTTCCTGTCGATCCTGCTCACTTTGCTGTTCCTGTCGCTCGACGGGCATCTGGTGCTGGTCGATATGGTCGCCAAAAGCTATCGCGCGCTGCCGCCCGGCGCGGCGTGGATGACCGCGGGGCAGATGCGCGACATCGCGCTGTTCGGCGGCTACGCCTTCCTGGCGGGGCTGCTGCTGGCGCTACCGGTCGGCTTCCTGCTGCTGTGCCAGAACATCGTCATGGGGATGCTGTCGCGCTCCGCGCCGGCGCTCAACCTGTTCTCGGTCGGGCTGCCCGCCAGCCTGGCGGTGGGGGTCATCACGCTCGGCATCGCGCTGCCCGCGATGGGCGATTACATGCAGGTGATCGTGCGCGAGGGGCTGGCCGCGGCGCAGAGCCTGGTGCTGCTGACGACGGGAGGCTTCTGACATGTCGGAGGAAGCCGCCGGCGACAAGACAGAAGCCCCAACCCAGAAGCGCAAGGACGACGCCCGCGACAAGGGCGATATCCTCAAGAGCCGCGAATTCGCCACCGCGCTCGTGGTGCTGGCGGGCACCGCGTGGATGATCTTCTTCGGCCCCGGGCTGATCGCGGCATGCCGCGCGGTGATGCGCGCGAGCTTCACCTTCGGGCGTACCGACGTGGAGGATTTCCAGCCGTTCCGCCCGCTGGTGGAGGCCGGATGGAAGGTCGCACCGCCGGTCGCGATCCTGTTCGCGATCACCATCGCCGCCGCGATCGTCAGCCAGGCGGGGCTGGGCAGCCTGCGCTTCAACGCCTCGCTGATGGCGCCCAAGGCGCAGCGCATCAATCCCGCCAACGGCCTGAAGAAGATCTTCGGCATGAGCGGCTGGATCGAACTGGCCAAGTCGATCCTGAAGGTCGTGCTGCTCGGCGCGATCGGCGCGTGGATGATGTGGAAGACGGCGCATTTCAGCTTCGGGCTGGCCGCGTCCAACCTGCCGGTCGCGCTCGCCTCGCTGGGGGAGACGCTCAACGGCGTCATGCTGGCGATGGCGGCCGGGTTGCTCGGGATCGCCGCGCTCGACGTGCCGACCCAGATCCTCCAGCTGCTGCGCAAGCTGCGCATGACCAAGCAGGAGGTGAAGGACGAGAACAAGGAGAGCGAGGGCAATCCCGAGATGAAGGGCCACCTGCGCCAGAAGCAGCGCGAGGTGCTGTCGGGCGGGATGCGCAAGGCGATCGCGGAGGCGCATGTCGTGCTGACCAACCCGACGCATTTCGCGGTCGCGCTGCGCTACGATCGCGGGCGCGATCAGGTGCCGGTGGTGGTCGCCAAGGGCCGCGGCGCGACCGCGCTGGCGATCCGCGAGCGCGCGAGCGAGATCGGGCTCCAGATCCTCGAATATCCCGCGCTGGCGCGCGCCGTCTATTACACCAGCCGCGAAGGGCAGGAGATCCGCGACGACCTGTACCTGGCGGTCGCCACCGTGCTGGCGTTCGTCTTCGGCCTTAACGCGCAGGCCGGCGGCACGATGCCGGCGATCGACGTTCCCCCCACCGCCCGGTTCGACGAAAATGGCGTCCAGCAGGCATAAAGCCCGCCGCCGTCCGGTCGTTTAGAAAGGACGATCATGGCTACCGTCAGCAGCACCAGCAGCAGCTCGTCCACGAGCACCACGTCCGCCGCGACGACGGCCAAGACGTCGGCGGCGGCGCTGGCCAGCAAGACCGCCAAGTCGCTGCTCGATTCGCTCAACGGCAGCGACAATATCGATACCGGCGCGCTGGTCGGCCAGCTGGTCGATGCGCAGTTCGCGACCCGCAAGGCGCAGCTGGCGGCCAAGAGCGATCAGCTGACCGCGCAGATTTCCGGCGTGTCGACGATCAAGGACACGATCGCCACCTTCACCAAGGCGGTGAAGTCGCTGGCCGACGGCGGCACACTGACGTCGCAGCCGGTCAGCAGCAACGCCGCGGCGATCACCGGCACGACGATATCGGGCGCGTCGATCGCGGACCTCAACACCACCATCAAGGTGACCGCGCTCGCCACCGCGCAGGTCAGCACCAGCGCTAAGGTGACGTCGCCGGGCGCCGCGACCTTCGGCACCGGCACGCTGACGCTGAAGCTAGGCACCGCCACCTACGGCAGCGACGGCCAGATGACCGGCTTCACCACCGGGACCAACGCCGACAATTCGGCCAAGTCGTTCGACATCGCGATCGATTCCAGCAACAACACGCTGTCGGGGATCGCCGCAGCGATCAACGCGAAGAAGACCGGCGTCACCGCATCGGTGCTGACCGATGCCGACGGATCGGCGTTCCTGTCGCTGAAGGGCGCGACCGGCACGCAATCGGCGTTCCAGCTGACCGCGGACGATCCGGCCAGCGACCTGGGCAGGTTCGACGTCCGCGCGCGCGGGTCCGGCGATCCGGCCACGCTGCCCACCAAGCTGACCGGACAGGCCGCCAATGCGGTGCTGGACGTCGATGGCGCCCGCGTCGAGCGCGCCTCGAACGAGGTGACCGATCTGGTCGCGGGGGTGAAGCTGTCGCTGACCGGCACCGGCACCGCGACGCTGACCGCCAAGCGCCCCACCGCGCAGCTGACCGACGCGGTCAAGGCGTTCGTGGAAACCTATAATCAGGTGCTGGCGGTCGTGAAGGAACAGACCGACCCGATCAACGGCAAGCTGCGCGGCGATACCGCGGCGCGCGCGCTCCAGCGCACGCTCCAGTCGCTGTCCAGCACCTCGCTGCTGCCCAATGCCGCCAGCGGCACGCCCTCCTCGCTCGCCGCGATCGGGGTCCGCACGCTCAAGGACGGCACGCTGGAGGTCGACGACAAGGCGCTGTCCGCAGCGATGACGCGCTCGCCCGACGCGATCGAGGCGATGTTCGCCTACAGCCCGGTCAGCAAGACCGGCCTGTACCAGGTGATGCAGTCGATCCAGCTCAACAGCAGCAGCTCACTGTACGGGCTGGGCGCCTCGACCAACGCCTATCGCCAGGCGCAGGCCGATCTGACCAAGCGGCAGTCGACGCTGGACGATCAGGTGACCCGCACGACCGATCGCATGACGCAGCAATTCTCCAGCATGGGCGCGCGCGTCAACGCCTACAAGACGACGCAATCCTTCATGGATCAGCAGATCAAGACCTGGACGAAGGGCTGACATGGCATACGCATCCGCCCTGTTGCGCGATCCGGCGCGCACCTATCGCGACATCGACCTGGCCGGGCGCACCGCCGCGGCCGATGGACCGGCGCTGGTGCAGCTGCTGTACGAGGAACTGATGCAGGCGCTGCGCGTCGCCGCCTGGGCCGCCGACCGCGACCAATATACCACCAAGAGCGAGCGCGTGACCCGCGCCACCGCGATCCTGTTCGCGCTGGAGGCGAACCTCGATTTCGAGCGCGGCGGCGCGGTGTCGCAGGCGCTGGCGCGCTTCTACGCCGGCTGCCGCAAGCAGGTGGTGGAGGCCGCGATCGGATCGAACGGCGACCGCTTCCGCGCGGTCGCCGCCGAGCTGGAGGAGATCGCCGGCGCGTGGCGACAGGCACGCGCCGCCTGAGCGGTTATCGTCCGGCCGACCGATCCAAGGCCGTCATCCCAGCGCAGGCCGGGATCTCCCGGCGACGGCAGCGGGCAGGAGCTGCCGGATCCCCAGCCTGCGCTGGGCCGACGGTTTCGATCAGGTGGGTCGAACGCACGATACGCGCTGACGCGCCCCCGCGCGCCTACCCGCGAAACCAGTGCCGCCGCAGGAAATAGATCGTCACCCCCGCCGCCACCGCGGCGCATATCCCCATCACCGCGTCAAACGCCCATGGCTGATCGGCATAGGGCAGCCCCTTCACGTTCATCCCGTACAGGCCGGTGATGAACGTCAGCGGCAGGAACACCATCGCGACGATCGCGATCACCAGGCTGCGCTGATCGAGCTGTTCCGCGCGCAGGTCGGTCAGCGCCTCGTGCATCAGCGCGGCCCGCTCGCGGATCGCCTCCACCTCCTCGGCCATGCGCGCCGCGCGGTCGGCGGCGGCGGCCAGATGCGCGCGGTCGTCGTCGGCCAGCCAGTCGCCCGGCAGCGCCGCCAGCCGTTCCAGCGCGGTCCGCTGCGGGTTCAGGAACCGGCGATAGGTGATCGATTCCGACCGCACCTTCGTCACCCCGCGGCGCAGTTCGAACACGCGATCGGTGCGCAGGCCCTGTTCGCAATCGTCCAGCCAGTCGCCCAGGTCGGCGACGACCGGGTCGAGATCCTCGGTGATCGCGGTGGCGAAGGCGGCGATCAGGTCGCCGGGATCGCGCAACTCGCCCGCCTTCACCGCCGCGATGACGTCTCCCATGGCGACCAGGTGCTTGCGCGTCACCGACACCACGCGGCCCTTGGCGGCCCAGATGCGGATCGACGCCAGCACGTCGGACGATCCGACATCCTCGTCGGTGCGCCCGCGCAGGTTCACGAACGCGCTGTCGCCCATCTTCTCGCAGCGCGGGCGCGTCTCCCCGGCGGTCAGCGCGTCGACGACATAGGCGGGCAGTTGCGCCTCGTCGCGCAGCCACGTCTGCGCATGGTCGGCGTTGGTGGTCAGGTGCACCCAGACAAACGGCGCCCCGCACGTCAGCGCGCCGGCGACCGGCACCTGCTCCGCGCGGCCCTCCGCCGTGATCCGCCACGCATAGCCGCTCATCGCATCATCGCCACATCGACCACCCGTTCCCCCGACTCCGCCGTCGCCGGGGGCGCGTCGGTCGCTTCGCGCGCGGCATCGGCGCGCGCGCGGTCCAGGATCGCGCGCGGCACGTCGGCGCGATGCGTCACCCGGTCCGCCCCCGCCAGCCAGCGCGCGTGGCGCAGCGTCAGGTCGTCGGGATCGCGCGACGCCAGCACGATCCGCCGCACCGCGCCCGCGCCATCGTCGCCGGTCAGCGCCGCCAGCACCTCCACGTCGCCGTGATCGTCGAGAGGATCGAGCGCGCCGCCCGGCGCCAGTGCCGCCGCGATCGCCCGCCGCCGCGCCGCGCCGTCGGGAAACCGCGCGCGCAGTCCCCCCCGCGCCGCATACAGCCCGCGCGCCAGCTGCCCCAGCGACGCGGGCAGCAGCCCCTCCAGCCGCTGGCGCAGCGCCGCCGCCAGCCCGGCGGACACGCCCCCGGTGCCGATCGCGATCAGCACCGGGTCGCGATCGACGATCGCGGGCAGCGTGAAATCGCACAATTCGGGGCGGTCGACCGCATTGACCAGCACCCCGCGCGCCTTGAGCCGCGCGACCGCCGCATCGTCGTCCGCGACGATCGCCAGCACCGCCGCGGCGTCGTCCTCGCCGACGATCCGCGCACCCGCGCGTTCCAGCAGTCGTCGCTTGGCGTCCGCCGCCTCGCCGTCGCCCACCAGGACGACGGCGCGCCCGGCCAGCCGCACGAACAGCGGCAGGCTGTTGAGCGGGGCGGGCGCGCTCACGCCGTTACAGCCACTCGGGAACGCGCTCGGCCGCCAGGATCGTCTCGGCCGCGATCCGGTCGGCGACCACGGCATAACGATCGCCATCGACCAGCACCTCGGGCACCAGCGCGCGGCTGTTGTACGTCGATGCCATCGTCGCGCCATAGGCGCCGGCGGTGCGGAACACCGCCAGATCGCCCTTCGCCACCCGGTCCACCTCGCGCGCCATCGCGAAGGTGTCGCCGGTCTCGCACACCGGGCCGGCGATGTTCGCGGTCATCCGCGCGCCATCGGGGGTCACTGCCGCGAAATCGTGCCATGCGTCGTACAGCGCCGGACGCGCCAGATCGTTCATCGCGGCATCGACGATGACATAGGGGTGGACGACGCCCGGCTTGACCCAGATCACCCTGGTCAGCAGCACGCCGGCATTGCCCGCAATCGCGCGCCCCGGCTCGAACATCAGCCGCACGTCCCAGCCCTTCGTCGCGCGCTCCACCATCGCGCCGTAATCGGCCAGCGTCGGGGGTACGTCGCCCGCCTTGTACGCCACGCCCACGCCGCCGCCCAGGTCGACGCGGGCGATCCGGTGGCCCGCCGCGCGCAGCTCGTCGACCAGCCGCTTGACCCGCGCATAGGCGGCCTCCAGCGGCGCCAGGTCCATCAGCTGGCTGCCGATGTGGATCGCCACGCCTTCCAGCGACAGGCCGGGCAAGCCCGCCAGCCGCGCGAAGATCGCCGGCGCCTGGTCGATCGGCACGCCGAACTTGTTCTCCTTGCGCCCGGTCGAAATCTTGGCGTGGGTGCCGGCATCGACGTCGGGGTTGACGCGCAGCACCGCGGTCGCGGTCAGCCCGCGTTCCGCCGCCAGCCGCGCCAGGACGACGCCTTCCTCCTCCAGCTCCAGGTTGAACTGGCCGATCCCGGCCTCCAGCCCGCGGACCAACTCCTCCTCGGTCTTGCCGACGCCCGAAAAGACGATGCCGTCGGCGGGCATCCCGGCCGCCAGCGCGCGCGCCATCTCGCCGCCGGACACCACGTCCGCGCCATAGCCTTCATGGGCCAGCACGCGCAGCACCGCCAGGTTCGGATTGGCCTTGATCGCATAGGCCAGGTGCGTGTCGGCGATCCCCGACAGGCCGTCGCGGAATTCCCGCGCGCGCTGCCGGAACGCCGCGGCGGAATAGACGTAGACGGGGGTGCCCACCTCGGCGGCGATCCGCGCCATCGGCACGCCTTCGCACCACAGCGCGCCGTCCTGGTAATGAAAATGATCCATGGTCGTCCGTATCGGGTCAGCTCGGGGGCAGGTCGAACGCGTCGTTCTGCCGTTCGTGCGAGCGGGTCATGATCTCGCTGTTGCGCTGCGGGCGTTCCTGCACCGACGGGGTCAGGAGGTCCGCGACGGTCGGCGTCGCAGGGGCGCCATACGGCGCTGCGGGCAATTGCTCACCCGCGGCCGGTTTCAGCGCCTGCGTCGATCCGCACGCCGCCAGCGGCAGCGCGGCCAGCAACAGGGACCAGCGTGCGCGCGTCATGTGTGCGCCTCGCGCGCGGCGCGGATCGCGGCGCGGACATTGTCGGGGGCGGTCCCGCCGAAGCTCCGCCGGCTCGCCACCGAGGCATCGACCGACAGCACGCCATACACCGCATCGGTGATCCGCGCGTCGATCGCCTGCAGGTCCGCCAGCGGCACCGCGTCCAGCGTGCAGCCCAGCGCCTCGGCCCGCGCGACCGCGCGCCCGGTGATGTGGTGCGCCTCGCGGAACGGCACGTTCGCCTCGCGCACCAGCCAGTCGGCCAGGTCGGTGGCGGTGGCATAGCCGCTTTCGGCGAGGCCGCGCATACGGTCGGTGCGGAAGGTCGCGCTTTCGATCATGCCGGTCATCGCCGCGATCGAGATCGCCAGCAGGTCATGGCATTCGAACACCGGCGGCTTGTCGTCCTGCATGTCCTTCGAATAGGCCAGCGGCAGCCCCTTCATCGTCACCATCAGGCTGACGAGGCAGCCGGAAATGCGCCCCGCATGGCCGCGCACCAGCTCGGCGGCATCGGGGTTGCGCTTCTGCGGCATGATCGAGCTGCCGGTCGACCATTGGTCGGACAGCGCGACGAAGCCGAACGGCTGCGACGCCCACAGCACGAATTCCTCCGCCAGCCGGCTGAGGTGGAGCGAGCATTGCACCGCCGCCATCAGGTAATCGAGCGCGAAGTCGCGGTCGCTGACCGAATCGAGGCTGTTGCGCGTCGGCCCGTCGAACCCCAGCGCCACGGCGGTCGCCTGCC
>NZ_LSJO01000239.1:0-1190 GCF_001556735.1 Sphingomonas sp. CCH9-F2
CTTCCCGCCGACAGCCTGCTGCGCACCGCCGACCCGCTGCCGATCGCGCATGTCGTCAGCCTGGGCGGGCTGCCCGATCTGGAAGCGACCGCCGCCAGCCCCGACAATGGCTGCGGCACCGCGGTGGTCGCACGGCTGGTCGGCACCGCCCGCACTGATCCCTATGCCGACACGTCGGTGCCGCGGCTGTTCCCGTTGGGCGTGCCGCAAGATCTGGTCAACGGACGCGAGGACCGCATCATCCCCTATCGCATGGCGACCGATTACGTCGCCCGCGCCACCGCCGCCAGCGACCGGGCGACGCTCCATCGCGTCGATCGCACCGGCCATGTCGAACTGGTGACTCCCGACACCGCCGCGTGGCGCGAAGCGAAGCGGCTGGTCCTGGCGGCGCTGCGATAGAACGGCCACCGCGTTCCGTTGATCGCGCTTGACGCACGGGCCGCCATAGTTTCATCTTCTACAATATAGATGGGGATAGTAGATGAAGAGATGGATCGTCGCAGCGTTGCTGCTGGCAACCGCGTGCAGCAAGGGGCCCGATCACGTCGATGAGGACCGCCGCGAAGAGGCAGGCCTCGGCGTCGACGTCACCGCCGCGCCGGGCGTCGCCTTCCGCTACGACTATAGCTTCCGCCTCCCGGCCGGGCATATCGCCGGCGCGCAGGAAGCGCATGCCCAGGCCTGCGAGCGGCTGGGGGTCACGCGCTGCCGCATTACCGGCATGACCTATAACGTCGGCGACGACCGCGATGTCGACGGGTCGTTGTCGTTCGCGCTTGAACCGTCGATCGCCCGCGCTTTCGGGCGGGAGGGGATCGCGGTCATCGAAAAATCGGATGGCATGCTGTCCAGCGCGGAGATCAGCGGGACCGATACCACCCCGGCTTCGGCCGCCGCAGCCGCCGGGCAACAAGCCGCGAAGGCGGATGGTTCGGCAGCGCAGGGCGACCTGGCAGCCGCCGGATCGGCCAGCGAGCGCGCCGAACTGCTGCGCCAGCGCGCAGAAGCCAAGGCCCGCGAACGCGCTGCCGCGGCCAGTATCGCCGAACAACGCACGCTGCTGGCAAGCACCCCGATGATGTTCCGCTACGTTTCCGGAACCGCGCTACGCAGCTTCGGCGAGGCCCCGCTGGCGCGCGCGGCGGACAATGCACTGGCGTCCACGCGATGGGTGCTCACCGCCATCC
>NZ_LSJO01000024.1:0-14333 GCF_001556735.1 Sphingomonas sp. CCH9-F2
CGCCATAGCCGCGGACGCGCTGCCAATAGGCGGTGCGCAGCGCCTCGCATTGCTCCTCGCCGATCGCGTCGAGGTCCGCCAGCGTCCCGTCGTCGTGCAGCAGGACGCCGTCGGTGGCGGCGAGCGTGTCGCGTTCCTCCAGCGCCGAAACCCCCGCGGCGCTGGCCAGGATGTTCTCGACCAATGTCGTGCCGGACCGCGGATAGCCCAGCAGAAACACATGGCGCTTCGCTGCCTCCACGGCCGTGCGCGCGGCCGGGGCGGGGGCGACGTCGCCGCGTGCTGCGACCTGATCCGCGATCCGTTCGATGAACGCGCGATGCGACGGGCGGTCTGTGCCGGGCGCCAGCACGCGGCGATAGACGTCGCGAAAATTGGCCTGCGCCGCATCATAGGCCGCGAACGCCTCCGCAGTGCGGCCTTGCCGGTCCAGCGCATCGCCCAGCAGCGTCAGCGTGCGCGTCCGGTCGTCGCCGCGCACGACCGGCAGCAGCGGCCGCAGCCGTGCCTCCGCGCCCGGTCCGTCGCGCGCCTCGATCGCGATCGTCGCCAGGGCCGCGGCCGCACTGGGGTCGAGCGGCGCCAGCGCCAGCGCCCGTTCGGCCAATTGGCGCGCTTCGTCCGTCTCCCCACGTCGCGCCGCGGCGTCCGCCAGCCGCCCCCATGCGGGCGAAAGGGTCGCGTCGACCGCTACCGCACGCCGGTAACTGTCACCCGCGGCCGCTTCCAGCCGCATCGCTTCCAACGTATAACCCCGCTCCAGCCATGCCGCACCGTGACGCGGCTCGGCTGCGACAACGCGGTCAAGTGTCGCCAATGCCTCGCTCAGGCGACCGTCTTTCCGCAGCACCGCCCCGATCGCACCGGCGATCAGGACGTCGCCCGGTGCGATCGCCAAAGCGCGGTGGAGGAGGTCGAGCGCCGCGGAATAATCGCCCGCCTCCTCCCGCTGCCACGCGGCAAGGTTGAGATACATGGGGTCTGCATCGCCCGCCGCGATCGCGCGTTCCGCGATCCGCGCGGCCGCGGCGATGTCGTTCGCCGCCAGCGCCCGTTCGGCCTGCGCCCGCAGGCGTGCGCGCTCACCGGCGGTAGCGGGGCGGGGGCGGCGTGGAAGCTTGTTTGACATAGGCCAGCCGAGGCTTTTAGCCTGACGGCGACTTCCTGCCACCTTTTACGATGGGATCGCGCATGTTCGACCTGTTTTCCGCCGCGCTGACGCTCGCAGCCTTTGCGGCGGCGGCTCCCGCGGCCCCCGCCGCCCCGGCCACGCCGACCGCCTCGCCCGATGCGCGCGAGCGGATGGTATGCAAGCGTTTCGTCGAAACCGGCTCGCTCGTAAAATCCTACAAGACCTGCAAGACGAATGCCGAATGGGAGCGGGAGCGGGCCAATATCCGCCAGAACAACGACCGCTCGAACAGCTGTCGCATCGCCGGCGAAGGCGGCGCCTGCTGATCCGCGCTCAGGGCAGCAGGGGCGCCGGGGGTGTCATCGACAACCCCAGCGCCTCTGCCGTGCGTTCGGCCCATGTCATGACGATGTCGATCTCACGCGCGTGATGATCGGCGGCGGTGCGGTGTTCGCTGGCACGGCTGCCCGCGTCGAATCGGTTGCCGAACTTGGAATGGCGGGTGAAGGCCGGACCGGCGACGATCGCGTCGAGTGCCGCGTCGTCCAGCGTTACCCCGAATAAAGCAGCGATCGCCGCGATCGCCGCGCGCGGCTGCTCCATCAGCGTTGCACTGTCGAACGTGCGGACCCGCTGTGGTCCGAATCGCGCCACCAGATCGCCGAACAGCGCATGCTGCCCCAGCCAGCCGACCGCCGCGACTTGCAGATCGGTGAAACCCAGCAATTCGCGGGTAGAGAATCCGAACCGCGCCATGCCGTCGTCGAGCATCCCGGTCAGCAACGTGCGCACCCACAACCGCCCTTCGATCTCCTTCTTGGCGACCGAGGTCAGGAAGGTGCGCAGCGGCGCGTGCAGCAACAGCGCGTTCGATGACGGCCGCAGCGTGAGAATCGCCGGGGCCAGCGCGTTGGCGATCGTCGAGGGCTTCACCACCACGGCCTCGCCGGGGGCGAAGGGTCGCGCCACCAGACGCAGCATATCGTCCAGGACGCTCGCCATGTCCGGACCTTGATCGCCGCGGCGGCGCCATCCGATCAGATCGTTGAAGATCACCGGCTCCTTCAGCCCCATCGCCGCGCCGGGCACGTCGAACGCACGTGCCAGCAGCGTCGAGCAGCAGAAGGCCGAGTGGAAGATGAAATGCAGCGGTGCCGGGGCGATGGCCGAGGCGATCGCGTCGCCGCGGCGCAGGACCAGCGGTGCCAGCCCGGCGGGAAGATATTCGTCGGTCAGGAACGTCGCCTGCCGATGGGTCTCGCGCGGCACGGGTAGGAAATGGACCGCATCGCCCGTCGGATCGTAGCGATGGGCGAGCCATCCGGCGTCGAGAACGGTGGGCAAACCAGACAGCGGCGTCGTCATCGTCACGATGTGCGCAGCGCCTTCGCCATTGTCCACCCGTGGCGTTACAATATAGGCTGTCAATATGGATCAGGGGGAAGTTCACCGCTTGCTGGGCGCGGCCATGGAGGCGCGGGCCGCGGGACGGCGCGATGATGCGCTGCGGCTTTTCGAGCGGCTGGTGGCGGGCGGCGTCGAACACCCGCTGGCGCTCAACGCACTCGGCATGGGGTGCCTGGCGCGCAACGATCCGGCGGCAGCGGCGGCGCTGTTCCGCCGCGCGATCGCGGCGGATGGCCATGCACCGGACCTGTGGATGAACCTAGCCCGCGCGCATCGCGACCAGCGCGACGACGCCGGCGAACGCGATGCGCTGGAGGGCGCGCTGGCGATCGACCAGCGCCACTTCATGGCGCTGGTACGGCTCGCCGAATGGCATGAGCGGCGCGGCGAGGCGGCGGCGGCGGCCGAGCGATGGGGCCATGTGCTGGCGATGGCGCCGCTGCTGGAGGATCGAACGCCCGCGACCGATGCGTTGCTGAACCACGCGCGCGATGTCGTGGCGGACCATTCCGCGGCCTTCGCACGCCGGGTTGAGGCGGCGCTGGCACCCGCGCGGTCCGATCTGTCCGCGCTGCAGCGGCGGCGACTGGATGCCTGCGTCGACCACGCGCTGGGGCGCCGCGCGATCTACGCCAACCATTGCGCGGGCATGCATTTCCCGTTCCTGCCCGCCGACGAATTCTTCGACCGTGAGCATTTCCCGTGGCTGGCAACGCTGGAGGCGCAGACGGAGGTTATCCGTGAGGAGTTCCTCGCGGTGTGGCGCGATGCCGGCGACGCGATCCGCCCCTATGTCGCGATGAAGCCGGGGACGCCGGAAAACAAATGGTCGCCGCTCGACGGATCGCTCGCGTGGGGCGCGATGCATCTGTGGAAGGACGGGCAGCGCGACGATGCCGTTTGCGCGCGGGTGCCGCGCACCGCCGCGGCGGTGGAGGCGCTGCCGCTGTCAGACCTGCCGGGGCGCACGCCGACGGTGTTCTTCTCGATCCTGAGACCGGGGACGCATCTGCCCGCGCATACCGGGGTCAGCAATGTGCGGGCGATCGTCCACCTACCGCTGGTCGTTCCGCCCGATTGTAGTTTCCGCGTGGGCGGCGAAACGCGCGCGTGGGAGGAAGGGCGCGCCTGGGTATTCGACGACACGATCGAGCATGAGGCGTGGAACCGCTCGGACCAGCCGCGCGCGATCCTGATCTTTGACGTGTGGAATCCGCATATCATGCCGGAAGAACGCGACTATCTGCGCCGCTTCTTCGCCGCGACTGGCGTGGAGGCTCAGCCGGGACTGCGGCTGGGGGTGGGCGACTAAAGCGCGGCGCCGGCCACCGCGCGAACGGCATCGTCGCCGTGGCCGGCGGCCACCTCCTGTGCCTCCGCCAGTTCGGTGGCGAGGGCATGTTCCAGCTCGGCCCGGCGCGCCAGCCGTGCGGCATTGTCGAACGCGACCGTCGGATCCTTCGAATAGGTGGCGAACAGCGGCCCCGCGACGATGCCCGCGATCGCCGCCGGATCCAGCGGCAGCCGCAGGTGCGCCGCTGCGGCGGTCAGCACCCGTGCCGGATCGGCGAAGAACGTCTCCGCATTCAGCGAGCGCAGATCGTCGGGGCGCGCCGCGATCGCGTCGGCGAAGGCGCGCATCTGCGCCGTCCACAGGATCGCGGCGCGATGCGCGTCGGATCGGCCGTCCAGCATGCCCAAATGCGGCGTCAGCTGGGTAGTGACGCGGCGCAGCCACTCGCGATGCTGGTCGCTGCGCAGGATCGCGAGCAGATAGTCGCGTAGCGGCAGGTGCAGCAGGATCGCACGCGCCTCGCCCAGCACCGGCCACATCCGCGGCAACAGGAAATTGACCGGCACGTTCGCCTTCACCAGCGTCGGCGCATCGGTGCGATAGCGGCGCGTCGCCATTCCCAGCACCAGTCGCAATCCGGCGTCGTCCGGGTCGATCGCCATCTGGCGAAGCGCCTGCGGTTCGCGCAGCACCAGTGCGCCGTCGAGCGCATCCAGCGCGCGTGCCAGCAACGTCGATCCACAGTGCGCGACGTGGAAGATCCAGGCACTGGGCAGCGCGCGTGGGGCCGCCGGCAGCAGCATCGCGGCGGGCACCCGCATCTCGCGCGGGGTGGCCGGGTCGATCCGCGCGTCGAGGAAGATCGAGCGGTGATAGGCGGCGCGATCCATCGGCACGAACACCGCATCCTGCCCCTCGAACCGCTGAAGATAATGGTCGGGCGAGGCGATCAGATCGGCGAGGGTCATCGACATGGCCGGGGTATAGCCTGACCGTGGCGGTGCGGCTATGCCGGGGGCATGGCGCATGTGTCCCTTCCCGTTGCCGGCCGCCCGCAGGTGCTGATCGAAGCCGAAGCGGGGGAGACGCTCGACCGGCTCGATCGCGAGACGATCGTCGATCTGTACCGCACGCATGGCGCGCTGCTGCTGCGCGGGTTCGGCGCCGATGTCGCGGCGTTCCGCAGCTTCGCGAAGCGTTTCTGCCGGACCGCGGTAGTCAACGAAAGCCCCGGGCGCCGCCCGATCGACGAGGCGGCGAACATCCACACCGTCGACGGTGGAACGGGCGCGTTCGCGCTCCACCCCGAACTGTCGCGTGAGCCGTGGAAGCCGGACGCGGCGTTCTTCTGCTGCCTGTCGGCGCCCAGCCGCGGCGGGCAGACGACGATCTGTGACGGCGTTGCGCTGGTGCGCGAAATGCCGGCCGCAGTGCGCGAGGCGCTGGCCCCGCGACGGCTGTTGTACATCAAGCCGACGTGGCCGACGCTGCTGGACTATTGGCTGGGCACCCCGACGCCGGACGACGCGCGGCTGGCCGCACCGCCGCCCGAATGCCCGTATTTCTTCCGCCGGCTGCCCAACGGAATGATCGTGCGCGCGTTCACGCGCCCGGCGCTGCACCGGCCGATGTTCACCGATGCGCCGGCATTCGGCAATTTCCTTCTGTTCGCGCGGTTCAACAACGGGCGCCCCGATCACCCCGTGCTGGACGACGGCCATCCGGTGCCCGAGGCCTGGCTGCAGGCGATCAAGGCTGCAGGCGATCGCCTGGCGGTGCCGGTGGAGTGGCGCAATGGCGACGTGGTGATGCTCGACAACACCCGCTTCCTCCACGGGCGCACCGCGATCGTCGATCCGGGCGAGCGGCTGATCGCGACCTATTTCGGCTATGTCGAATTCGCGATCCCCGACCCCGAGGAGCCGCGCGACGCGATCTGGCGGCGCGAGGACTTTGCCCCGCCGCTGCCGCCCGATCACCCCCGCCTGCGCGAACAGGCCGGCAGCGTCGCCTAGAACAGCCCCGCCACTTCGTCCTTCGTCAGCTCGATCCCGAACATCAGCCCCAGCCGCATCCGGTAGACGCGCGGGTCGGCGATGTCGCCCTCTGCGGTCGTATCGGCCGCACGGCGGCGATAGGTGCGGTTGGTCAGGCTGGCGAAGCCGTGGGGCAGGACGATGCTGACCACATTGTGGTTCACGAACCGGCTGGCGGGGGCGGTGGCTGACCAGTGGTTGCCCATCGCCAGATCGCTGTCATGCACCATGTCGAGCGTGAAACTGTATTGCGGCCGCCAGCCGTCGCCGGTGCCGCGCCCGTCGGTGGTGGCGGAGTCGCCGTCGCGCAGCAGCATCCAGCCGCCGTCGCGCGCGCGCGGATCGTCACGCACCAGCCGGAAACGCGCGCCATCGGGCGCGGTCGCCTCCGCCCCGTCCGCCAGCGGCAAAACGGGGGTGTAGCTGCCCCCGAAGCCGGCGTCGGCGATCCACCGCCCGCCGTCGATCGTCACCAGCGCGAGCGTGTGCGTCAGCGGCGGCACCGCCGTCGCGCCCAGCCACACGCGCGCCAGCAGCGGGCGCGCCTCGAACCCCAGCGCCGCCAGCGCATCGAGGAACAGGCGATTGTGTTCGAAGCAATAGCCGCCGCGCCGCGCATCGACGAGTTTCGCCGCGACCGCAGCGCTGTCGATCGCGATGCCGCGGCCCAGCCGCACGTCGAGATTCTCGAACGGGATGCGCAGCCGGTGCTGCCATTGCAGGCGCGACAGGCCGGCGGCGTCGCGGGTCGGCAGCGCGGGCAATTCGATACGGGCGATATAGGCGTCAAGGTCGAACATGCCGCTCGCGGTAGCCTGTTCGCCGGCCGATGAGAACCATCGTGGTTGACCGTGCCGCGGCGCATCGCCATCCCGGCGTAAACCATTGATGGAGGCGAGGATGAGCGACGTGACGGGTTTGGAACTGCGGTCGGCGGTGGATGCCGAAGGTCAGCTGACGCTCAGCCTGGAGGAGGTGACGCACGGTGCGCCCGCGGCGGACGAGGTGGTGGTGCGCATCGAGGCGGCGCCGATCAATCCGTCGGACCTGGGGCTGCTGCTCGGCCCGGCGGACGTCGCCTCGCTGAGCGCGTCGGGGACGGCGGAGCGCCCGGTGCTGACGTTCCAGGTCCCGCGCGAGCGGATGGGCGGGGTGCGCGCGCGCATCGGCCAGTCGCTGCCGGTCGGTAACGAGGGCGCGGGGACGGTGATCGCCGCGGGTGACGAGGCGCAGGCGCTGGTCGGGCGCAAGGTGGGGATGATGGGCGGCGCGATGTACGCGCAGTATCGCACGCTCAAGGCGCGTGACGTCGTGCCGCTGCCCGACGGTGCCAGTGCCGCGGACGGCGCGGCGATGTTCGTCAACCCGTTGACCGCGCTCGCTTTCGTCGAGACGATGCGGATGGAGGGGCACAAGGCGATCGTCCACACCGCCGCGGCATCGAACCTGGGGCAGATGGTGCAGAAGATTTGCCTGAAGGACGGCGTGCCGCTGGTGAACATCGTGCGCAGCGATGCGCAGAAGAAGATCCTGCGCGATATCGGCGCCACCCATGTCCTCAACAGCAAGGCGGAGGATTTCCGCGCGCGGCTGGTCGATGCGATCGTGGAGACCGGCGCTACCATCGCGTTCGATGCGATCGGCGGCGGATCGCTGGGCAGCGACATCATGCAGGCGATGGAGCAGGCCGCGAACCGCACGATGACCGAATACAGCCGCTACGGATCGAACACGTTCAAGCAGCTGTACATCTATGGCGCGCTCGATCTGGCGCCGACCACGCTCAACCGGCTGGCGTTCGGGTTCCAGTGGAGCGTGTCCGGCTTCCTGCTGACGCCGTTCATGCAGAAGGCGGGACGCGAGGTGGTGGGGCGGATGCGCCAGCGCGTCATCGATGAACTGACCACGACGTTCGCCAGCGGCTATACCGCGACGATCGGTCTGGCCGAGGCGCTGAACCCCGACGTGCTGCGCGCCTATGAGAAGAAGGCGACCGGCGAGAAGTATCTGATCGACCCGACGCGCTGATGCCCACGCTCCGGCGGTCAGCGCAGCGCGCGGGCCGCCGGGGTATCGAGGCAGCGCAGCATCGCCGCGCGAGTCATCATCGGCCGCGCGGCGGGGGCGCGATAGGCGGGAATGTCCTGCGCCACGCCGATCGCGGCGGGAGCGAAGCCGGTGTTGCCGGCGCAGGCATTGGCGAGGGCCAGCAGCCTCGACGGCGTTCGATATGCCTCGTAGCTCAGCCGGAACGTACCCCAGTGGATCGGCAGGGCGTGAGCCGCGCCCAGCCGCTGGTCGACCAGCGCGGCATCCGCGGGGCCGATATGCGCGCCCGACGCCATCTGCCCGGGCGCGAAGCGGAACGCGCCGATCGGGATCATCGCGAAGCGGATCGGGCCGAGAGCGGCGGCCTCGCGCGGCCAGTTGCCGTCGCCGAAGCCGGTGTCGCCGGCGAAGAAGATATTGCCCCCCGACGGCAGCGTCACGACGAAGCTGGACCACAGCGCCCGGTTGCGGTCCGCAAACCAGCGGCTGCCCCAGTGGTGATTGCGCGTCACCGCCACGGATATTCCCTGCCGGAGCGCGAGGCGCCGGCCCCAGTCGAGCGCGACCGCGCGCGCACCGCTCCGCGCGATCACGCCGTCGTTGCCCAAGCTGGTCACGATCGTCGGGCGATCACGTTCCCACAGCCGGCGCAGCGTTGCCAGCTCCATGTGGTCGTAATGGTTGTGACTGACCAGAACGAGGTCGATGCGCGGCAGATCGTCGAAGGCGATGCCGGGCGCGGCCACCCGGCGCGGCCCCAGCCCGAACGGGCCGGCGCGGTCGCCGAACACGGGATCGGTCAGGATATTGAGCCCCTGCGTCTGGATCAGCACGGTGGCATGCCCGATCCAGGTGACGTGCATCCGCTCGCCGATCACGCGGGCGCGCGGTCGGCTGGCGCGGACCGGAACGCGGTCGGGCCATGCCGGCCTGCCATCGTTTCCGGTCAGGTAGCTCCACACGAACCCGCGGCGGCCCGTCCGACCCGGGGGGCGCAACGTGTCGTCGTCACCATCGGGGTTGAAGAAGCGCGCGCCGTCGAAATGGTCGCTCGCCGGCCCTTCGTAATAGATGCGGTCCAGGAAGCGCGGCACGATCGTGATCGCCATTCCGCCCGCGACGACCAGCGCCAGCACCGTCGTGCCGATGACGCGCAGCGCCCGCATCATGGGCGTTCCATGACGGTCATTGCAGCAGTTCGTCGCGGACGCGAATCGCGTGGATCGACAGCTGCACTTCCACCAGGAAGGCGACAAAGGCGGCGATCAGCAGCGACATCGCGGCGATGAAGCTGAATGCCACGATTTCCGCCAGCCGGTATCGCGTCAGCGCGCCCACGAAGAGCATCGCGACCACCGCGCAGGTCGCGACCGCGCTGCCCACCGCCAGCGCCAGCGCGCGGTTGATGACCGTCATGCGCCGTGCCAGCAGCCGCAGTTCCTGAACCACGGCGGTGCGGGCGTCCGCCGCCAGCCGGCCGTGGCGCTCCTCCAGCTGGCGCGCGCGATCGACGACCCGCGCCAGCCGCCCGGCCAGGACGTTGAGCAGGGCGCCGATGCCGGTCAGCATGAACACCGGACTTACCGAAGCGTGGATCGCCTCGACGATCGTGGGGAGGGCGGGGCTGTAGTCCATGGCGCCCCCTTCCTGCCGCGCGGCGCGGCCGGGCACAACCGGTTGGTAACGGCCTGTCGCTAGGTGCCGAAACATGACCGATGCCACATGGCCGCCCCCTGACCTGAACGCCGCACCCGGTCGCGCGGTCGCAACGTGCGTCGCGGGCTTGCCCGACACGATCGACGCAATTGCCGCCACCGCGCCCGACACGCACCGCTTCCTGCGTCGTCAATGGTTTGCCGCCGCGGTGGATACTTATGGCGGGCCGGCGCGCACGATCGTGGCCGCGCAGGACGGCGTCGTGATGATGGCGATCCCGATCGTTGCTGCCGGGCCGCACTGGGCAGGTATCGGCGCGGTGCCGGGGTGCTACTGGCCGTTCCGCAGCGTCCCGGTGGCCGCGGCGGCCAGTGTGGAGGCGGCGGATGCGGCGCTGGTCGTGCTGGCGCGCGCGGTGCGGGCGCTGCGAATCGGGCCGGTCTATGACGACGATCCCGCATTGGCGTTGTTGCTGGCGCGGGCGCGCGCCGCCGGCTGGGGCGCCGTGGCGCGGCCGGTGGCGGACAGTTATCTCCTGGACATGGTCGCGGCGCGGGCAGAGGGGCAGTGGCCGCGCGGCTCGACGCTGCGCAAGAACCGCTTCCACGAAAAGCACCTGGCCGGGCATGGCGCGCTCGACTGGCGGTTCGCCCGAAAGGACGACTGGCCGGCGGTGTTCGACGCCATGGCATCGGTGGAGGAGCGCAGCTGGATCGCAGACCGTACCGATGGTCGCGACGCCAAATTCACCGGCGCCGGCCATGGCGCGTTCTTCCGCGCGGCGGCGCGTGATCCGGTCATCGCCGGGATGTTCCACGCCGCATTGCTGTACATCGATGACGTGCCGGCGGCCTTTTCCTTCGACCTGGACGCCGGCGCGACCAAATATGCGATCGCCAACAGCTATGATCCGGCCTTCGCGAAACATTCGCCGGGCAAGCTGCTGTACTACCGCAACCTGGTCGAGGCGATGGAGCGGGGGATCGAGCGGGTCGACTGGGGCGCGGGCGACAGCGGCTACAAGCGGGTGATCGGCGCAAGTGAGGGGCCGGCGATCCGCGACTGGTTGCTGCTGCGCCCTGGCCTCGTCGCGTGCTGTGCGCCGCTGGTGCAACGCGCGCTGCGCGGGTAACTTCAGCTCGCCGCGGGGTTGCGCAGGATCGCCTCCATCGCGTCGATGATCCCGGTGAGCGCGTCGGGCCGGCTCCAGAAATGATGATCGCGATTGTCGGAGCGATCGAGTGCGGCTTCGCGCGCGGCTACCAGTGTCTGCATCGCCAGCCCCGCGAACAGCACGCGCTGGTTGGCGAGCACGACCGGCAAGGGTGCCAGCAGCCGGCGGACGTGATCGACATACCTGCGGTAGCTGTCGGAATGTTCGGGCACGGTGTCGCGGAACAGTTCGCGCCGTTCGTTCTGGACGTTCACGATGAAGCGGAAATAGGTTTCCTCCTCCCCGGTGTCGCCGCGCAGCTCGACATTGGGCAGGACGATCGCCTCGACCAGATCGCGCAGCGTCATCCCCGCGCCTTTGCGTTCGGCATCGTCGATCAGCGCCTTTCGCCGTGCCTCGATAAGGTCCGCGCCGTCGATCAGCAGTTCGCGCAGCAGATCGTCCTTGCTGCCGAAATAATAATGGACGGCGGCGGCATTGCGCTGCCCCGCCGCCTCGACCACCTCGCGCATC
The DNA here is from genome assembly GCF_001556735.1 of Sphingomonas sp. CCH9-F2. Classification (NCBI taxonomy): domain Bacteria; kingdom Pseudomonadati; phylum Pseudomonadota; class Alphaproteobacteria; order Sphingomonadales; family Sphingomonadaceae; genus Sphingomonas; species Sphingomonas sp. CCH9-F2. The sequence continues at coordinate 11,262 of NZ_LSJO01000024.1, forward strand.
CCCACCGCGGCGATGCCGCGTTCGGCGAACAACCGCCGCGCGGCGCGCTTCAGCTCGTTGCGGGTCGCACCGCCGCGCGTGGCGGGGGAGGAAGGGCGGGGCACGGTCATAGCCGTTCAACATCGGCGAAATCCCGCGCCCCGGCAAGCATCCGCGATCAGGGTGCGGCCGGATAGCCGTCCTTCTTCAGCAAGCGGGCGAGATGCGCGGCGTTGGTGGCCAGCATCGCCGCGGTTTGCGACACCTTCTCGGGAGTTTCGGGAAAATCCTTGAAATCGGTCGAACCATAGGCCTCGCCGACCCAATAGACCGCGCCGATCGCGGGAATGGTGAAGCCGACGTCGTTGAGCGCCTGGAACATCTGCGCGCTGGAGATATGCGCGCCGTCCTCGTTCCCGACGATCGCGCAGACCGCGACCTTGCCATAGCTGGGCAGGCGTCCGTCATCGTCGGTTTCGCTCAGGAAGGCGTCCATCCGCTCCATCACGCGCTTGGCGACGCTGCCCAACTGCCCCATCCAGATCGGCCCGCCCAGGATCAGGATGTCGGCGTCCATGATGCGGCGGCGCACCTCGGGCCATTCGTCGCCATCGCCTTCGTCGCTGGTGACGCCCGGCTTGATGTTCATCGCCGCGATCCGCACCGGGGTGTCGGTGACGACACCGTGCTGCGCCAGCGCGTCGGTCACCACCGCCAGCATCGCATCGGTCGACGATGCGGCGTCGGGATCGGCCTTGAGCGAACAATTGAGGGCAAGGGCGCGCAATGTCATGGAAAGCTCCGGTGTGAGGAGCCGGGACAACGCACCGATCGCCGCTTCTGTCCGCGCGTCAGCGCCGCTCCGCTGCCAGCCGGCTGATGAGGATCGCGCTGCGCAGCCCCTGCCGCTGGATGCTCGGCAGGTCGACCCATTCTCCATCGGCATGCGCGCCGCCGCCGGCCGCGCCCATGCCGCCGATCGTGTCCGCATCGGCGGCGACGAAGCTGGAATCGGCCGCGCCGCGCTTCGCCGGATCATATTCGGGCATGTCGGGCAGCCCCAGATCGCGATTGACCGCATTGAGCCGTGCCAGCAGCGCACGATTGCCCGCGGTCGGCGCCATCGGCGGATAGCCTTCGTTGAAGGTCAGCGTCGCGCCGGTGCGCGGCAGATGCTGCGCAACGATCGCCTGCATCTTCGCGCGGGCGGCTGCCTCCTGCTCCGGCGTCAGCGCGCGCAGGTCGCCGCGCGCCACCGCGCGTTCGGCGACGATATTGGTCTTGCCCGATGCGGTGGCGGTGAAGCTGTCGCCGACGAAGCCGGCCGGCGTCCCGCCCGCCAGCACGCCGACATTGGCGGTCAGATTGGCTTCGGGCAATTCGCGGCGGAAACCGTCCAGGATTCGCGCCATCTCGTAATTGGCGCCATAGCCCAGCTCCGCGCCGAACACCCCGCCCGAATGGCCCGGCACCCCGGTGGTGACCAGTTCCCAGTCGGTCGCGCCGCGCCGCGCGACCGTCCCGGCATCGCCGCCGGGCGTGACCGCCAGCCCTTCATATTCCAGCGCGACATCCGCCCATCTGCCCGCCGCGATCAGATCGGCACGCGAGCGCGACAGCGGCTTGCCGCTGCGTTCCTCGTCCCCGGTCAGCACGACCATGACGTCCGCACCCTTCAGCGTGCCGGCCGCCTGCATCGCGCGCAGCGCCGCGACGATCACCACCATGCCGCCCTTGTCGTCGCCCACCCCCGGACCGATCGCGCGTGTTCCGTCGCGGCGAAAGCCGGTGAAGTGGCTGTCGGGTTCGAACACGGTGTCGAGGTGCCCGATCAGCAGCACGCGCTTGCCGCGGCCCTCGCCCTTGTGGGTGGCGATCAGATGCCCGGCACGCCCGGTGTCCTTCATGTCGACCCAGCGCACGTCGAAGCCCAGCGGCGCCAGTTCGGCGCGCATCATCTCCCCCACCCTGGCCACGCCGGGAAGGTTGAGCGTGCCCGAATTCTGCAGCACCAGCCGCTCCAGCAGCGCCTCGTTCCGCGCCGCATCGGCGGCGATCGTGGCCTTCATCCGCGCCTCGGCCGGAGAAAGGCCGGTGGCGGCGACCGGCGTGGCGAGACAGGCGGCGAAAAGTGCGGCGGGGGCGAGGAAGCGGCTCATGCGCCATGAGTAGCGCGCGGGGCCTGTGACGCCAATGTAATGATATGTTTCGGCTTGTCGCGACGCGGTTGCGGCGTGGGCGGGTCGACATATGTCGATGGGGCCACCGGGCAGGATGGCTCGGGGCACCGCAGAAGGAGAATGCTCATGAGCTTCATCGCCGCTGCCGGGCTGCTGCTCGGCTCCCCGCTCGCCACCGAAACGCATCAGGTGCAGATGGATCATCGCGGCCAGCGCGTCGACGTGACCTATCGCAGCGAGGTGGCGGTGCGGCATCGCCAGGTCGGCACCGCGGGTGCCCCGGGGCGTCCGTCGTCGCTGCGCTGTACCTGGTCCGCCTCGGTCGACGTCCACCGCGAGGCGCGCCACGCCGCCGGCCATGTCCTGACGCGCCGGATCAGCGCCGACGCGCCGATCAGCGGCACGCGCCCTGGCTGGTGCGATGCGCAGCGCGGCGCGATCGCACAGGAGATTGCGGCGAAGACCGGGGAAGTGCGCGAGCATTTGCTCGCGGTCGCCGAGCGCGACCAGGCGGCGATGCTGGCCGAACTGGATGCCGCGCACGATCGGACGCGCGGTTGAGGGTGCGGCTTCGCATGATGATGGCCGTCGCGCTGTCGGGTGTGGCGGCCTGGCCGGTGGCGGCGCAGGTGTCGCCGCACGCCGGTGTGGAGATCGCCACGGACGAACGGCGGCGCGGGATCAGTTGGAGCGACGGACAGGCCGCGCCCGCCGCCTGGGGGCGGCTGGATTTGCCTGCCGGGTTCGATGTCGGCGTTCGCGCGCTGGCAACGCGCGGCGATCCGCGACACGGCGGCGCGGACGCGGTGGTAGAGCCGACGCTGGGCTATAGCCGCGACGCGGGACCGATCCGCCTCGACCTGTTCGCGACGGGGCATCTGTTCACCGGCGGGGCAGGGGCGCTCGATTATGT